>NZ_JAXGFU010000020.1:0-24511 GCF_041008815.1 Pseudophaeobacter sp. A-200-2
TTCTTTGATCATTCCGATGATCTGTGCTTCTGTAAAACGGCTCTTTCGCATCTGTTTGCTCCATCAAGAGGTTGAGCAAACTCTACATTAAAGTGCGGGAGATTTCGGGGGGCAGGTCAAGAGGAAAGCCTCATGATCTTTTAAGTTTACGCGGCTCTAGTGAATGCCTGAAAGCACACAAAAACGTGATGTGACCTATCTCTTTCATTCGCAGCCTTCTGGCGCTTAGTCTATCAGACCGTTAGCAAGTTCGACATTTTTCCGCACAGAAAAACAGTTCCAAGCCGCGTCCGACACTGTCGGCGGAGGCCCATCCATTTTGCGGCGTGCACTTTGTATGCGCGCCTTTAGACAAGACCCATTTTCTATAGGAACCCTGTCCACATGGTCACACGAACCTCATCGCAAACCTTCCTGACCCTGGGGTCTGAATTCCTAGTCAATACGGAGACGGTTTCCAGTCAAAGGCAGCCCAGCGTGGCGGCGCTGTCGGGTGGCGGATTCGTCGTGACATGGGAAACAAGAGATCAGGACGGCGATGGTGCTGGAATCTATGGCCAACGCTATGACGCGGATGGGGCTGTGATCGGTCCTGAATTCCTCGTCAATACATATACAGTTGGCGATCAAGCTATCCCAAGCGTGACGGGGCTTAATGCTGGAGGCTTTGTCGTCACATGGCACTCAGCCGGTCTGGACGGGGATTCCTTTGGCATCGGTGGCCAGCGGTATGATGCCGCCGGGAATGCGGTCGGGTCCGAATTCCTGGTCAACACCTATACGAATGACATTCAGGCTCTTCCAAGTGTGACCAATCTCAGCGGTGGCGGCTTTGTCGTTACTTGGATTTCATACGGTCAGGGCCCAAGGGGCAATATCTATGGCCAGAGGTACGATGCGGCTGGGGCTGCCGTTGGATCGGAGTTCCGCGTCAATACTCAAACGGTCGGTGATCAGAATGAACCGAGCGTGGCGGGGCTGCCCGATGGTGGCTTTGTCGTGACATGGCACTCAGCCGGCGGGATCGGGAATACCGAGGGCATCTTTGGCCAGCGCTATGATGCGGCCGGGGTTGCCGTCGGTTCTGAATTCCAGGTCAATACTGAAACCACAGACAACCGGTATTATCCCAGCGTCACGGCCCTTTCGGATGGCGGTTTCGTCGTAACATGGCAATCAGGTGCTCAGGACGGCGATGGTTTTGGGATCTATGGCCAGCGATATGACGCGGCGGGGGGGGCCGTTGGTTCTGAATTTCAGATCAATACCTATACGGCCGATGGTCAGTACCGTCCGAGTGTGGCAGCGCTGTCCGATGGCGGGTTTGTCGTCACGTGGTACTCAGACGGTCAGGATGGGAGCGGCTTTGGCATCTATGGACAGCGTTTCAACGCGGCGGGGGTGGCCATCGGTTCTGAATTTCAGGTCAACACCTATACCGACAACAGTCAGGCGTTTCCGGTCGTGGCGGCGCTGCCTGGTGGCAGCTTCGTCGTCATATGGGAATCGACGGGCCAGGACGGGGATTTCGACGGAGTTTATGGTCAGATTTTCGGCACAAACAGCGTATCGACGGGTACGGTAACCCTCGCGGGGACCGTGAGTGAGGAGGAGACCCTCACGGTAACCCACACCCTCGCCGACGCGGATGGGCTTGGCACCGTCAGCTATCAGTGGCTGCGCGACGGTAGCGTAATCTCTGGTGCCACCGGGGACAGCTACACGCTGAGCCAGGAGGATGTCGGCGCAGAGATTTCGGCACGGGCCTCCTATACTGACGGGCACGGCACGGTCGAGACTGTCACCAGCGACCCCACTGCGACGGTCAGCAATGTAAACGATACCCCCACCGGCACGGTCTCCATTTCCGGCACGGCGACCGAGGATCAGACGCTGACCGCGAGCAATACGCTTGCGGATGAGGATGGTCTCGGTTCTGTCAGCTATCAGTGGCAGCGAGATGGGGTGAATATCTCCGGTGCAACCAGCGCCATCTATACGCTGACGCAGGCGGACGTCGGCGCGCAGATCACCGTGGTTGCCTCTTACGCAGATGACTTTGGTAGGGATGAGAGCGTCACCAGCTCCGCAACCTCCGCCGTGGCGAACGTCAATGATACCCCCACCGGCGCGGTCGCTATTTCCGGTACGGCGAAGACGGGTGAGGCTCTGACCGCGAGCAACACTCTTGCGGATAAGGATGGGCTCGGCGCAATCAGCTATCAGTGGCAGCGGGGCGGCGTGGATATCTCCGGCGCCACCAACAGCAGCTATACTCTCACCCTGGGCGATGTCGGGGCAGCGATCACAGTCGTGGCCCGCTATACTGATGATGAGGGCACCTCTGAAGCCGTTTCCAGTTCTGCCACGACGGCGATCCGCTATGGCGACTTTGAGGTGGACGGAACGCATGAGGATGATGTGGTTCGTGGCCGTTACGGCGACGATCACCTGACCGGCCAGGACGGAGAGGACAGCATCATTGGCGGTCTAGGCCAGGATACCCTGGAAGGGAACTCAGGCTCTGACACACTGCGGGGCTGGAGTGGTGACGACCTGCTGCTCGGAGGAGGCGGCGACGATTTTCTCTACGGTGGCGAAGGGGCGGATACTCTCGACGGAGGTCGGAGGCATGACGCGCTTTTCGGAAGAGCCGGTGACGATAGTCTCATCGGTGGCTGGGGTCAGGATACCCTGAAAGGGAACTCCGGCTCTGACACTCTGAGGGGGTCGCAGGGTAACGATGTACTGTTTGGCGGCAAGGACGACGATCTTCTCTACAGCGGCCAGGGGAGGGATAAACTTGACGGTGGTAGCGGTCATGATGAACTTCTTGGCCGACGCGGCGATGATACCCTGCACGGTGGACGTGGACAGGACACGCTCAAAGGCGGTTCCGGGGATGATCTGCTCACCGGGAGCTTCGGGGCGGACAGGTTTGTATTCGGCCAAAATGTCGGCAACGACACGATCACGGATTTTGATTACGGCTCCGACACCATTGAAATCACCAGGGGGGCAGAGGCCCTGAACGAAATCACGTTTGCCCAATCGGGTGACGACGTCCTGATGACGTTTGCCGAGACGTCTGTGCTGGTGGAAAATATCGCGGTCGATGACCTGAACCTCGCGGAGACTTTCCTCTTCACCTGATCGGACCAGCAGTCCGCTGATGAAGCCTCGCGGCAGCCTCCTATACTGAAGGCTGCCAGTGGGATGCTTGCAGCACACATCAAACCTGCAAGCACGACGTCTCGTGCTGCCAAACCTACCCGCGCGCCCGCGCCCAGTTTGCGAAATGCTCCACTTCGGCAAAGCGCGGATGATCGGCGCGGCTCACTGCCCAGAAGGTTCTGCCGGGCAAGTCCGTATCGGATAGGCGTACCAGCTGCCCGGTTGCCATAGCAGAGGCGGCGAGGGCGCTGGACGCCAGCACCACGCCCTGACCTGCAAGTGCCGAGTCGATAGCATGGATTTCCTCGGAAAAGTACTGTGTAACCTCTGGTGCCTCGCCCGTAAGTCCGGCAGCGCGGCACCAGCGTTGCCAGCTGGGCGCCGCTCCTGCGTCGCCACTCCAGCGGTATTCGATCAGCGGCAGGCGCAGAATACCGGCGTCGTCGTTGACCGGACAGCGGCGCAGCAGGTCAGGTGCGCAGAGCGGGATCAGGCTGTCTTCGAACAGCGGCAACCATTGGCCTCCCGGCTCTGGGTGGAGGGCATAGCGCACCGCAAAATCAACATCGCCGCCGGACAGGTCCACCGGCCGGTTGTCAGCCTCGACCTTCAGGTTCATCCCGGCCTCGCTGCGCAATGCAGGCAGCCGCCGCATGAGCCAGAGACTGGCGAAAGCCACCGTGACGGAAACCGTCAACGGGCGGTCCGTATCCCGCTCGGAAATCCCTGCGATGGTGTCGGCCATTCGGTCGAAACTCTCGCGCAGCACCGGATACAGGGCCTCGCCTTCCGCCGACAGGCGGATCGGGCGCGGATAGCGATGAAAGAGTTTCACCTCGAGGATCTCTTCCAACTGGCGGATCTGGTGGCTGATTGCGGTCGGCGTCAGGTGCAGTTCCGCGGCGGCACGGGCAAAATGCAGGTGTCGGGCAGCGGCTTCAAAGGCGCGGAGTGCGTGGAGCGGAGGCAGGCGCCGCATCGATCTTTTCCTTTCCGTTTGGGGTGCAGCCTGGATGAATTCTATTCATCCAGGCCCTGAGATATTCGCTTTCGCCAGTGGGTTGGCCACTTGGTAGGCATGGCGCGAAGTGGAAAAACTCAGGAGATTTCCCATGCCCACTCTGTTGCGAATTGATGCAAGCGCCCAGCTTGAAGAACGCTCCCTCACGCGTCATCTGACCGGGCTGTTCACGCAAAAATTTCTGGCTCAGGCACCGGAGACGAAAGTGATCACCCGCGATGTCGGCTTGAACCCGATCCCCGCGATCGACCATAAATTCATTCACGCGGCCTTCACCCCGCCCGAAGAGCGCGAGCCGTGGATGAGTGAGCGTCTGGCGCTGTCCGACGAGCTGGTCGATGAGGTGATCGCGGCGGATATCGTCGTCCTCGGCGCGCCGATGTACAACTACGGCATGCCGACCGCCCTGAAAGGCTGGATCGACCATATCGCGCGGATCGGCCGGACCTTCTCCTTTGATCTGGCGCGTGGCGACACCCCGATCGAGCCGATCCTGTCGGGCAAGCGGCTGGTGGTGCTGTCCTCGCGCGGCGAGTTCGGCTTTGCTCCCGGCGGTGTGCGGGCGCATCTCAACGCGCTTGACCCGGCGCTGGCGGCCTGTGCGCATTACTTCGGCGTCGCGCAGGCGGATATCGATACCATCGCGATCGAATATCAGGAGTTCAAGGACGCGCGTCACGAGGCCTCGGTTGAATCGGCAGAGACCCGTACCCGCGAGTTGGCCGCGAAATTGGCCGGTGCAGCGGCAGAGGCCGCCTGAGACATCCGTCTGCGACGGTAAAATCCGAGACAGAAAAATCGGGGGGCGCGGATTTCGATCCGCGCCCCCTGTGTTTTGTGCGACCGAGGTCACTCAGGCGTCCTGATGCAGCAGGACTTCCAGCGCGCTCGGCTGCGCATCCTCGCCATTGATCGGCAGCAGGTCCATCGGGCAGCAGGAAATCACCACCACCGCGTCCATTTCCGCGCGGAACAGCACGTGGTCGCCCTTGTTCGAAACCGGAGCCCGCCATTCCATCGCGCCATCGTCGACGACCGGCGTGTTCATCCAGAGGTTCAGCGGGCAAGGCACCGATGTCGGGCGCAGGCCGATGGCCCCCAGCGCCATGCGCAGGTTGTCGGTGCAATTGTCGTGATAGCCCTCGTGGCCCAGCTGCGCGTAGCGGTGCACATCGCAGGAGGCGACCAGCGTATCGTGCACGCCGGGCGAAGTGTCCTCAACCAGCGTGAGGATCGGGCGGCGGCGGTTGGTCACCAGCGCGTCGCCGGGGCGCGGCGACACGCGCCGTAGCGTCGGGCGCAGGTGCTCCATCGACAGGTATTCGTTGCAGTCGCCCTCGGCAAAGGCCCAGAAATCGCCGATCTGGCTGCCGTCGCGGTTGATGACCGACAGCAGTTCACCCTTTTTCACGCGCATTGCCCGCCCCTGACGGGCTGGAATGGTATAGGTGGTGCCAACGCTGAGGCGACCATCCTCTGCAAGGATCTGATGCGCGCTCGGGTTCTCACCGTCGGGCCGTGCGGCATCAAAGGGGGTGTTGAGGCTATCCATCTTCATTTCTCCATCAGGACAGGATGTGGGTAGGGGGCGGCGGGCTCGCGGTGCGGCTGCCAGGCGCCTTCGGCCTCCTGGCTGGCGGCATAAGCGGCGATCTCTTCCAGCGGAGCGAACCAGACATCGCCGCGCGACAGCACCTCTTCGAGCCAGCGCTCCACCACCCGCCAGCGGGCCAGTCGCCCGGTCAGGAACGGGTGCCAGATGCCGATCCAGAGGCCACCGGCCTCGTATTGCGCTTCGAACTCGTCAAACGAGGCCTCCAGCCCGCGGCGCGGCGACATCACCGGCATCTTGTAGCCGATCTCGTCGAAATGCGCGAAAGGCGGCCAGTCGTCGCTGCCCCAATGCACCGGCAGCTCGTAGAGAGAGCCGGATGCGGTGTCGATCCGGTAGGGGAGATCGTCCGCCATCATCGAGCTTTCATAGGTCAGCCCGTGTTTCACCGCGAGCGACAGCACTTCGGGCGTAACGTTATAGACCGGGGCGCGATAGCCGCGCGGGGTGCTGCCGGTCATCTTCCGGTGCACCTCGAGGGCGCGTTCGAACCAATAGGTCTGTTCCTCGGCGCTCTGTTCGGCGGGGTCTTCGTGCAGATACCCGTGGTGGCCGATCTCATGGCCGCCCGCAAGGATCGCCTCGACCGTCTCGGGGTATTGCTCCATCACCCAGCCGGGCATGAAGAAGGACTGCTTGAGCCCCAGCCGCCGGTAAGTGTCCAGAATGCGCGGCACGCCGGAATTCGGGCCATAGCGGCCCATGCTGATCGGGTAAAGGCGGCGGTGCCCGTCGTCGGGGCGGGCGATGTGGATCAGGCTGTCAGCATCGACGTCAAAGGTGATCGCACAGGCACAGCGGGCGCCGTTCGGCCATTTTATCGGGTTTCGGATCATGTCAGGGTTCCTTTTGCATCAGCAGCGTTTCGACCATTGCGGCGGTGGCGAGCAGAGTGCGGTCGCTGTCCGGCGCGCCGACCAGCTGCAGACCCACCCAGCAGCCCGCGTCCGTCTTGCCGACGGGCAGGGAAATGGCGGGCAGATCCAGCAGGCTGGCGGGCATGGTCAGGCGGAGCGCCGCAGCATTCGTTGCGGCAAAGCTCTCGGGATCTTCCAGCAGCGGCGCCAGATACGGCGCCTCGATCGCAGCGGTCGGCAGAATGTAGACGGCATCGGAGGCCTGCACGGTTTTGCGCAGCGCCTGCGCGCCCTCTTTGACGCGGGCGATCTTCTCGGGGTCCAGATTGGCGGAGGCGCGCAGCCGCGCCGCGACAAAGGGGTCGAGGTGGCGGGCGTTCTCGGTGTCCAGCAGATGCCCGTAGGTCTCGACCGCCTCGACCGCGCCCGGCCAGCCCCCCGCGCGGATCAGCGCCAGCGCCTCGGCGAGCGGCGACTGTCTGACCTGCTCCATGGACACGCCCGCCTGCGCGAGCGCCGCGACCGCCTCTCTGCAGCGCTGAGCGACCGGCGCGGAGACATCGCCCGCGTCGAGCACGTCGCTGAGCACCGCAAGGCCGCTGGCCGCGTCCGGGCGGGCGTTGTCGCCGGACAGGATCGCATCCAGCTCGATGATATCGCTGACCGAGCGGGCAAAGCTGCCAACCGTGTCATAGCTGGGCGCGAGCGGCATCACGTCGCTGATCGGATAGCGGCCGCGCGTAGGGCGAAAGCCCACAACACCCTGAAACGCCGCAGGCACCCGGCAGGAGCCAGCAGTGTCGGTGCCGACAGCGAGGCGGGTGATCCCGCGCGCGACAGAGGCCGCAGCCCCCGAGGAGGAGCCGCCCGGCACCCGCCCGTCGAGAAGCGGAGTGCCGTGATGCGGATTGTAGCCGATGCCGGAGAACGCGAGCTCGGACTGATTGGTCACACCGATGCTGATCAGACCGGCCTTGCTGGCGCGCGCCACCACCTCTGCATCCGCCGCGGCGGGGGCTGAGGGGCGCCAGTGGGCGCAGCCAGCCCGCGCGGTGACGCCCTCGATCGCGATCATGTCCTTCCAAGAAAGGGTGGCCCCATCGAGGGGGCCTAATTTCTCTGTGCGATCATCGCTTTGACGGGCTTCGGCGCGGGCGCGCTCTGGTAGGAGAGAGAGGAAAACCTCCCCCTCCTGTCCGGCCCTTTTCAGAGCCTCCATGGTATTGTCGAGAACAGAACTCATGCGGCCCTCACCTTGGCGCCTGCTTCCGATTGCTGCGCGCTCTCCAGAATAAAGCCGTCGCAGGGGTGCCAGGAGGCATAGACCCGCGCCCCGGTGCTTGCGTCCAGCTGCTCGAGCTCGCGCTGCTGGACTTGCGCCACAAGGCTGTGGCCAGATGCGGTTTCGAGATGCAGATTGACGACCGCACCGGCGAATTCCTCTGACACCAGCGTGCAGGCGATTTCGTTCTCGCCCCAGCCGGGGTTGACGGTCACAGAGATCCTGTCCGCCCGTACAGCCAGATCGGCGCTGTCGCCTTGTGTCAGCCCGCTGCTGTCGGCAAGCTGGACCTTGCCGTCGCGTGTTTCCAGGAAGCGTTTGCCGTCCTCCTTGCCGGAAATCCGTCCCTCCAGCAGGCTGATCCCGCCGACGAACTGCGCGACGAACTTGCTGCGTGGGCGCAGGAAGATGTCCTGCGGGCTGCCGATCTGCTCCACCCGGCCGCCGTTCATGATCACCACGCGGTCCGCGAGCGAGAAGGCTTCAGAGTGGCTGTGGGTGACATAGACGAATGTGATGCCAAGCTCGCGCTGCAGTTTTTTCAACTCGCCCTGCATCTTGATCGCCATATGAGCGTCCAGCGCCGAAAGCGGTTCGTCCAGCAGCAGCACTTTCGGTTCCAGAACGAGGCTGCGGGCCAGGGCCACGCGCTGACGCTGGCCGCCCGACATCCGGGCGACATTGCGGTCGGCGTAGCTGGAAATGCCCAGCCGCTCCAGCCAGTCGTCGGCGCGGCGGCGGCGCTCGGAGCGGGACACGCCGCGCATCTTCAGACCGAACTCGACGTTTTCACGCACGGTCATGAACGGAAACAGCGCGAGGCTCTGCCAGACCAGCGGGGTTTCCCGCTCCCAGACCGGCAGCTGGTCGATCCGGGTGCCCGCGAGCGTGATCTCGCCCCGGTTTGCGGTTTCCAGACCGGCGAGCATGCGCAGGGTCGTGGTCTTGCCACAGCCCGACGGCCCCATGATCGCGATGAACTCGCCTTGGGCAATATCCAGAGAAAACTCTTCGACGGCGACGAAGCTGCCGTAAGTCTTGGCCAGCCCGTCCAATTTCAGATGCGTATTGGTCATTATGTCTCCTCCTTAGACATCGCGCCGCCGCTCTGGCTCAGGACCACGGCAAGCGCGATCAGAACCAGGGTCAGCGTTACGGAAAAACTCATTGTGCCGATCACGTGGATGGTCGGGTCGACCTGCCCCTGCAGGGTGTTGAGAACCGCAACGGGGATGGTCTGGTTCAAACCGCCCGTGAACCAGGAGATCACATATTCGTCGAACGACACGGCAAAGGTGATGAGGAAGGCGGCGAGGATCGCAGGCGCCATATGCGGCAGCACGATGCGGATGAGCGCGGAAGATGGCTGCGCGCCGAGGTTCTGCGCCGCGATTTCCAGCGTGTCATCCAGCTGCGCGAGCCGCAACCGGCAGACCGCCATCGCAAAGGGTGAGGCGATCACCACATGGGCGGCGATCACCGCCGTCAGCGTGCCGGCGATGCCGATGCGGGAGAAAAAGGCCAGCATCGCGAGGCCGAGGATCACCAGCGGCACCGTCGGCGGCAGCAGGGCCAGCGCCAGCACCGCCTTCTGGCCGAAGAACCGGAAGCGGTAGTCCGCATAGGCGGCGGCAAATCCCAGCGCGGTGGCGATCAGCGCGGTAAGCCCGGCAACCGTCAGACTGTTCCACAGGGCCTCGAGCATCGCACGGTCGGTCAGGACCTGCGCATACCACTGGGTGCTGAAGCCGGACATATTCAGGCTCGGGAAACGGTCGGCGCTGAAGGAGAACAGGACGGCCGAGACGATCGGTGCATAAAGCAGCACGAAGACCATTGCGAGTCCGGCAATCCAGAAGGCTTTCGGCAAGGCATGTTTCAGATGCGGGGGCATGTCTTATCCTTTCTCGCGATACGCCCAGAGGACGGTTACGAAGGCGGTGACCAGCAGGCTGGCGATCATCAGCAGCGACACCACGGCGGCGCGGGGCCATTGCTGACCGGCACGCACAAGGTCGGTCACGAGGATCGGCAGGGTCTGGAAAGAACCACCGCCGAGATAGGCCGCGCTGACGAATTCCGCATAGGACAGCAGGAAGGCGAACAGCAGCCCGAGGGTCAGGCCGGGGCGGGCTGCGGGCAGGATCACCCGGAACAGGATCGCTCCGGGACGCGCGCCGAGGTTCGCGGCCGCGGAAATCTCGACCCGGTCCACATTCGCCAGCGCGATGGTCTGCAGGATCAGCACCACCGGCAGCGCCAGCGTCGCATGGCCGAGGAACAGCGCGAAATAGGTGTTGAGAAGGCTTTCCCCCTCACCGCCAAACGCCTGAAGGATGGAGGAGATCACACCGCCTTCGGCGAGGAACACCTGCCAGGAATAGATGCGAACGAGGTAGCTGGTGAAAAACGGCGCAATCGCCAGCCCCAGCAGCACCAGCCGCTGGCGCGGCGCGGCGACAAAGGCCATCGCATAAGACGCGGGAAAGGCCAGCAGCGAAATCGCGGCCGCGCTTGCAAGCGAGAGCCCGTAGCTGCGCCAGAAGCTGGCCCAGAGGAAATCGAGGCTCAGAACGTAACGCCAGGCCGCGAGCGAGGCGTCGGGGGTCAGCCGGTAATTAACCACGGACCAGAAGGAAATCGCCACCAGCAAGCCAAGCGGCACCGCGAAGAACAGCAGCAGCCAGGCAGGAAGCGGCAGCACCCAGAGGGCCTGCCAGGCGCGAAGATAAAGGGTTTGGAACCGGCGCGTCGGGGCGCGGGCCGGGAGTGCTGGGGATGTCATGTCGGTATCTCCGATAGGGCTGCGGCCCCGGCTGTGACGCCGGGACCGGACCTGCATCAGGCGTTTTTGTAACGCGTCCAGGCGTCGTTCCACACTTCAAGCGATTGCTGCACCGGCAGTTCGCGCAGACGGATTCGCCCGGCGCGGATCTCATCCAGCGCGTTCGGCCCGTTCAGCACCATGTTCTGGCGCTTCGCCTCGCCCGGCAGCTCGTCGTTCAGCCGTGCCCAGCCCGAGCGCGTCGGGATCATCGCGGGATAAGCCTTGAGCGTCGCGGTTTTCACCTGCCCTTCGGGCGACATCATGTATTGGATGAAGGTGCGTGCCAGATCCTGGTTTTTGGAGCCAACGCCGATCGACAGCGACTCGGTCCATTGCAGGCCACCTTCCTCGGGGATGGTGGTGGTGACATCGGCGCCATCGCGGGCCAGCACGCCGGTGATCCAGTCACCGATGCCGGGGATCGCGGCGACCTCGCCGGAGCGCAGCGCCGACAGCATGCCGCCGTAGTCATAGAAACCGCGCACCTGAGGCCGGAGCGTCATCAGCGTATCGGTCAGCTCGTTCCACTGCTGGTCACCCAGATCGAACGGCGCTTCGTTACCATTCAGCAGGCTCAGCGCCCCCAGGTTGGGCAGGTGCCAGTCGAAATGGCCGATGCGCCCTTCGTGCTGCGCGTCCCACATGCTGCGATAGCTGCGGGCGTCCGCCTCGCTCATCGCGGCGCGGTTATGGGACAGACCGAGGTAACCGAAGCGCAGGAAGACCGCATAGGGGTGACCGTCGAACCAGTGACCGCGGAAGTTCTGGAACTCCGGGAAGAAGTCGTCAAACGGGTAGTCCTCAGGATCCAGCCGTTCGATAAAGCCCGCCTGCTGCAGCTGCACCACATATTCCGCGTCCGCCAGGATCACGTCATAGGTGCCGGTGGGAGATTGGGCGATCTGCGCCAGCATCTGGTCGCCGCCGACATATTCCTTGGCGCGGATGCGGACATTGTGGGCTTCTTCGAATGCGCCGATTACATCGGGGTCGGCATGGCCGGCCCAGGTGAGCATCGTAAGATCGCGGCGACCCTGCGCGCGCAGAATGCTCGGGCTGGTGAGCACGGTCGCAGCCGCAAGCCCCCCCTTGATCAACTGGCGTCGTGTGGTGATAATGTTGCGTGTCATTTTAGCCTCCCTTTATCACTCCACAAGCTTCAGAAAGAGGGGGCCGAAAAACAAATGACCTTTCATCAGCCCATGCTGAGATATTTTTTGCGCAAGCGGGAGGCGATATGCGTAAGCTACCGCCACTAAACGCAATTCGCGCTTTTGAGGCCGTGGCCCGGAGGCTCAGCTTCGCCGATGCGGGCGAGGAGCTTGGCGTGACTGCAACCGCGATTAGCCACCAAATTAGGCATTTGGAAGCGTATCTCGGTTTCCAGCTGGTTGAGCGCCGCCCCCGCCAGATCGCCCTTACCCCCGCCGGGCAGGAGCTGTTCCCAAAGCTGCAGATGGCTTTCGATACCCTGGGCGAGGCCTTTGCGATGCTCGACAAGGATGTCGAACAACTGCTGGTCCGGGTTACCACCACCTATGCCTTTGCGGAACGCTGGCTGCTGCCGCGTCTGGGCGCGTTTTTCGAGGCGCACAGCGACATCAGGGTCGAGGTGGAGACCAACGACGACGTGCTGGATCTGCGATCCGACCGGCTGGACCTCGCGATCCGATACGGCCCGCAAGACCCCGCAAGCGAGGAGTCGGAGGTGTTGATCTGTGATCGCTACCTCCCCGTCAGCCTGGCCGGGTGCTCTGACACGTGTTTGCAGGACAGCCGGCTGCTGGGCTTTCGCTGGCGCAATCCCGACATGGGCGGTCCGACCTGGGAAGACTGGTTCAAGGAGGCCGGGGAACCATTCCCGCCGGAGCGCATGACCCGTTTCAGTGACGAAAGCGCGGCATTCAACGCGCTGGACCAGGGACTGGGGCTGCTTCTGTCGAGCAGCGCGCTGGTCGAAGAAGGCCTGAGTTCAGGCCGCTACCGGCAAATCCCCGGTCCAGAACTGCGCGGATTTTCCTATTGCCTCGTACTCAACCCGCTGTCGCGCAACAAACACGGCGTCAAGATCTTCGCCGAATGGCTCAGGCAAGCCGCTGAACAGGCGTGAGACCAAACATCTGGCCGCAATCCGCCACCTATTAATGGCTGGTGCTATCCGAGATCGATCAACGTGATCGGCAAGCACATCATTTCTGGTGAAGCCTCGACACGCTCTATCAGACCTCGCACAGGCCCCAGTGTCTCCTTTGCAGTATTGCAGGTCCGCACCCACAGACTTGTTTGTCCTGCTATTTTTTTCCTATGCGGAGTGCCTCGATCTCTGATGCCAGGCTTCGGGCAAGGGCTTCGATTTCCCGCTCGTCCGTTCCCTGATGATGCTCGAGGCGCAAGACATTTACGTAGGCCTGAAAACGGCGGGCGAGGGTAGAGCAATCGCTATCAGCAGGGATCTCCCCGCGTGCTCGCGCGGCTTCGAACATCTGCCGGAACTCGTCCCGCATCAGGGTCAGGTAGACCTCAGATTGGGCCGCGATGGCCGGTTCGGTGGAGCGTGTCGCAACGATGGTCTTGACCAGCATACAAGCTTGTCGGGCGGCATCCTCCTCGGGCAGGGCTGCAAAACCATGCAGGTAATCTGCCATCCCCTGCAACGGTGAAGAGGCCTTGGCGATCCGCTCCCGGAACAGCGCCCGGAACCGGTCAGTATAGCGCTCCATGGCAAGGAGATAGAGGTTCTCCTTGCTCTTGAAGGCGGCATAGATGCTGCCGGGTTTCATCGACAGCGCCGCTTCGAGATCCTTGAGAGAGGTCGCGTGATACCCCCGTTCCCAAAACAACGACATCGCGGCGTCCAGGGTCGCGTCTCGGTCATAGGGGGCAGCACGCGCCATAATCAGGCCTCTTGTTTTGCCAGGTGGTCCAGAATGCGCGAGTAGTTTTCAACGCCTTGTGCACCGGTGACAAGATGCTGACGGTCAAACACCATGGCAGGCACTCCGCGCACGCCCTGTTGCAGCCAGAACCCTTCGCGTTCGCGGACTGTGGTAGCGAAACGTTCATCCTGCAGCACGGCCCGCGCCTCTGCCCGGTCGAGCCCGATTTCGCCTGCGACATCGGCCAGAACCTCGGGAACCGACATATTGCGGCCATCGGTGAAGTGAGCGGTGAAAAACGCCATTTTCAGGTCGTGCCCGCGCCCCTGTTCCTCCGCCCAATGCAGCAACTGATGCGCGGCGAAGGTGTTGTGCATGCGGGTGTCTTCGGAAAAGGCGAAGCTAAAGCCAAGGTCATTGCCAAGCTCCGTCATCTGAGCCCGGGCCTGTTCCGATTGCTCAGGCGTGGAGCCGTATTTTTCGATGATATGTTCGCGCATGTTCTGCCCTTCGGCAGGCATCTCGGGGTTCAGCTCGAAGGGATGCCAGTGGATCTCGTGGTCTGTTCCGGTCTCTTTCAGCGCCTGTGCCAGCTGACTGAAGCCGATAATGCACCACGGGCACATCACGTCTGAAATGATATCGATGCGAAGGGGCTGATCCGTCATGTTGCGTCTTTCGTGTTTGTGCGTGTTGTTGGCCAGGGGCAGAGCGCCCCTGGCGCATAGTGCATGGATGATCAGAACCGCAAGTCAGGTTTTCACGCCAAAGATCGGCCGGGGCCATAGCTAAGGCACGGACAAGCCGCGTGTCACCCTGTGCGGTATGTCCGGGGAGATCGCATCCCGACCGCCCCGGACAGTGTCATCAGGCGGCCTTTTCGTCAGCGGACCATGCGAATTTCTCGAACACGCTGTCGACCGGAGTTTCGGCCAGGTGGTTGGTATAGTTCGACATGATTTTCTGGCTGTAGCCAAGGACGACTTCGAGGATCTGACGCTTGGTGAAGCCCGCATCGAGGAAAGCCTGAACCTCTTCCGGGCTCAGGACACCGCGCTGACGTACGACCTGCAGAGTGAAGGTCCGCAGGGCTTCGAGATGGGCATTGGGCAGCGGCGTGCCGTTGCGCAGCGCGTCGGTGATCGCATCATCGACGCTCATGCTCTTGGCGATCCCGGTATGGGCCGGAACGCAGTAGTGGCATTCGTTTTCGACATTCACGGTCTGCCAGACAACCGTCAGCTCATCTGCGTCGAAACTGGAGTTGGAGAATAGTTCATGCACGCGCTGGTAGGCTTCCAGCAGGCCGGGCGCTTCGGCCATGACGGCGTGCAGGCCAGGGATAAAGCCGAATGCTGCCTTGGAGTTGGCGAGCATGGGCTTGGCGTCTGCGGGGGCGGTTTCTTCGGTGTGCAGCTGGAAGTTGGTCATGGTTGGTGCCTTTTGGTTGGATTGGAGACGTCATATCTCTGCGCGGCTGCGATCACCGCGTGGTACCCTATCTAAAGAGTTTGAGTGATCACTCAATGTGGAATTTGAGCAATCACTCAAATGTGACTCGTGAGGCTGCGACTTGGTGAAGAGGTTATCCCCCTGAGGCTCCTTTGGGCGCACAGCTATAACAATTCGGCATATCTGGTTGATTTTCGCGTCTCGGCGAAACGGCGGTAGGTTCGAAGCATCGCCTGCATTGGTGATGCTCAACAATGATCGGTGGCCTGGCCTTGCGTGCCGGACCCAAAAATCGCCGCCGAACCGCTATCAGGGAGATATCCGAGATGAAACCTCAAACCAAGCTGACCGGGATCGGCGCCGCTCTTGCGGTTGCATCGCTCGCAGCAACCGCAGGCCAGGCCGAAATCCAGAGCGTCCAGATGAATGTCCTGGGGTCTGTTTCCTTCTTGTCGTCCTATGAAAACTACGAACAGGCATTCTGGGACAAGCACCTGCCCGAAGCCTCGGGGGGACGGATCACCGCCAATGCCCGCGGCTTTGACCAGATGGGCTTGAAGGGCGGTGAAATCCTGCGCCTGACCGGCCAGGGGGTGGTGGATGTCAGCACCACGGTGCTTGGCTATACTGCGTCGGATGATGCCCGCAACGAGGCCGCCGATCTTGCGGGTCTGGCCCCGACTGTGCACACGGCCCATGCGATCGCCGAAGCCTATGAGCCGGTTCTGGATTCCTATTTTGCGGACAAATACGGCGTGAAGGTCCTGGCCACCTGGCCCTATCCGGCGCAGGTTCTTTACTGCAACAGCGAGATCAAGGACCTCAGCGATCTGTCCGGCAAGAAGGTCCGCACCGGCAATCGCACCCTGTCGGAATTCGTGTCGGCGCTGGGCGGCACCGGGGTAACGATGGCCTTTGCGGATGTGATCCCCGCGCTGCAGACCGGGGTGGTGGACTGCGCCATCACCGGCACCCTGTCGGGCAATTCGGCCAAGTGGTTCGAGGTTTCGACCCATCTTTATGCGCTGCCCGTCGGCTGGAGCACGATGGTCACCACTGCGAATCTTGGCTTCTGGAACCGGCTCAACCCGGAGACCCAGTCCTTTTTGCAAGAGGAGCTGAACACGCTGGAAGCCGACATCTGGAAAGGTGCGGGCGAGGAAACCCAGGTCGGCATCAATTGCAACGTGGGCATTGAACCTTGCGAGGTCGGAACCAAGGCCGACATGACGCTCGTTTCGGTCACCGAGGAAGACTACAAGCTCCTGGAGGAAATTACCCGGGACGTCATCCTGCCGAAATGGGCCGAACGCTGTGGCAAGGAGTGCGTGGACGAGTTCAACCGCACGATCGGTCCGGTCGTCGGGATGACCGTGGAAGTGAACTGAGATGTCGCGTCACGAGACGACAAATACCCAAACTCCAGAGGCGGGAACGTCTCTGGACCGGGTGCTGAAAGGCGCCCGCAGGCTCAGCCGCCTTGCCACCTGGGTTTCCGGCCTTGCGCTGGTCGTGATCTGTTTCCTGGTCATGGTTGAGGTGCTCCTGCGCAAGTTCTTTGGTGTGACCCTTGGCGGTATGAACGAGATCACCGGCTATGTGCTGGCGGTCACGGTCTCCTGGACCCTGTCATTTGCTCTGCTGGAACACGCCCATATCCGCATTGACGTTCTTTACAATATCGCGAACCGGCGTATCCGCGCGCTGCTGGATCTTCTAAGTCTCGGCGCAATGACCGGCTTCATGCTCCTGGTGACCTATTGGGCCGGACAGCTGTTGAAAAACAGCATTGATTTCGGATCGCGTTCCAATTCTGCGCTGCAAGTGCCGCTGTGGCTGCCGCAATCCCTGTGGGTGGCTGGGCTTGTCTTCTTCGTTCTGACGTTGCTGCTCCTGTGTCTGCGCTCGCTCGGATATCTCTGGCGCCGTGATACCGAAGGCATCAGCCGGATTGCAGGTATCAAACCCGTGGATGATGAGGTCGAGGAACACGCCATGCTGACCGACCTCAACCACGCGAGACAAGGATAACGGCTATGCTCGCCACTGCTCTTACCACATTGATCGTCCTGATCCTGCTCAGCCTGCCAGTGGCCGCAGTCATGGGCGTCCTTGGCCTGATCTTGGCCGAAATCTACTCTCCGATGCCCTTGGTGCGTACGCTGGGCGATCTTGCTTGGTCCACAAGTACCAATAATCTTCTGGTCGCCATCCCGATGTTCGTTCTGCTGGGCGAGATTCTGCTGCGCACCGGCGTCTCCTCGCGGATGTATATGGCATTGTCGCAATGGCTGGGCTGGCTTCCCGGGGGGCTGATGCATTCCAATATCGGCACCTCCGCCATGTTCGCAGCAACCTCGGGGTCTTCGGTTGCCACTGCGGCCACGGTCGGCACCGTGGCGCTACCCGAAGTGCCCAACTATGGCTATAACGAACGACTGTTCCTTGGCACGCTGGCCGCCGGCGGGACGCTTGGCATCCTGATCCCGCCTTCGATCAACATGATCATCTACGCGGTGATGACCAATACCTCGCTGCCGAACCTCTATCTCGCCGGGATCCTGCCAGGGTTGTTGCTGGCCGGGCTGTTCATGGCGCTGATCGCGGTGGCTTGTCTCTTGAACCCAAAATGGGGCGGGAAACGCATTGCCACCAGCTGGGGCGCGCGTCTCAGGAGCCTGCCACATCTGCTGCCTCCGGCGGCGATCTTTGCCGTGGTTGTCGGGTCGATCTACGCCGGCTTTGCCACCCCGACCGAGGCGGCGGCACTGGGTGTGATCGCGGCCCTGATCCTGGCGGCGGGTTTTGGTGCGCTATCGCGCCCGGTTCTGCTGACCGCATTCGAAGGCACCATGCGCACCACCGCGATGATCATCCTGATCATCATCGCTGCCTATTTTCTGAATCTTGTGTTTGCGGCAATCGGGCTGGCGGCCGCGATGGAGCATTTCGTCAGCACCCTGGGTCTTGGCCCTTATCAGACGATCCTGGTGATCGCGATCTTCTATATTGTGCTGGGCTGTTTCATGGAGACCCTGTCGATGATGATTGCCACCGTACCGGTCGTTACGCCGATCGTGGTATCGCTGGGGTTCGATCCGGTCTGGTTCGGCATTATCCTGATGCTGCTACTGGAGACTGCGCTGGTGACGCCACCCATCGGCCTGAACTTGTTCGTGGTGCAAAGCACCCGTCCCAATGGCGGGTCGATGAATGATGTGATGTCCGGGACCCTGCCGTTCGTGGGGATGCTGCTGGTGATGATTGGTCTGGTCGTTGCCTTCCCGCAGATCGCATTGTGGCTGCCGGACATGATGAACTGATCAGACGCCGCGTCTTACAGGAAGGATAGTTTCATGGATGCCATCGCAATCCTCGCCGATCACGTCATCGCAACTCGCTATGATGAATTGTCCGAACAAACCCGCGCGGCGGCGCGGCGGCTGATCCTGGACACGGTCGGCGTCGGGCTTGGCGGCAGCACCGGGCAGTGGACCAGCGATCTTTTCGCATCGAGCGCCGGGTGGGGGCAGGGCGCAGATGCGCATGTCTTTGGCCGGGAGGGGCGCTTCCCTGCAGGTCTGGCGGCGCTCTATAACGCTTACTGCATTCACAATTCAGAGTTCGACTGCCTGCACGAGGATGCCGTGGTGCATGCGCTGACGGCCGTGTTGCCCGCAGCCCTTGCCGTCGCCGAGGCGCGCGGCGGCGTCAGCGGACGCGCCTTGATTGAGGCTGTGGTGGCGGGCGTCGATGTCGCTGCAACCCTGGGGCTGGCGGGCACGGCCCCGATGAAATTTTTCCGGCCCGCCGTCCTGGGCGGTTTCGGCGCGGTGGCGGCGGCGGGAAAGATCGCAGATCTGGACCGTGCCCAGTTGATCAACGCCTTTGGTGCACAATATGCGCAATCCTGCGGATCAATGCAGGCCCATGAAGAGGGCACCATGCTGCTTGCCCTGCAGATCGGTTTTAATGCGCGCGCTGCGGTCGAATCCGTCGATCTGGCCCGCGCCGGTCTTCTGGCTACGCAGGATACTCTGGAAGGACGTTTCGGTTATTTCAACCTCTTCGAGGATGGTGCCGACCTGCCCACGGCCCTTGCGGCCATGACAGGCATCCGCCGGATCGAGGACGTGGTCGAAAAGCCTTTTCCAACCGGTCGGGCCACCCATGGCGCGATCGAGGCGGTGTTGCGTTTGTTGCGGCGCCGTGCTTGCAGCGAGGAAGATCTGCACCGCGTGACCGTCACCGTATCGCCGGTGGCCCATTCTCTGGTAGGGCGTCCGGTCGGGCCGGAGATGCCTGCGAATTACGCACGCCTTTGCCTCTCATATTGCGTTGCGCGTTGTCTTCTGGCGGGTGATGTGGCAGGCGCGCATTTCTCATCGCAGGCCCTGCGCGATCCGCAGGTCCTGGCCTTGGCTGCGCGGATCGAAGTGGACACCTTTGACATGGCAGAGCCAAGTGCCTTTGGCCCCAGCCGTGTCTCTATCACCTATGCAGATGGCACCCGGGCTGAGGAAACCATTGGCCAGGCGCTGGGCCATCCGTCGAACCCGGTTTCGGAAGGGCAACGTTCTGACAAGTTTCGTGCCAATTGCCGCGCGGCCCTGCAGCCGCTTGAGGAGGCGCGGATTGTGGCGCTGGAAGACCGTATTGCAGATCTCGACAGGCTTCAGGACGTGCGGCAGTTGATGGAGCTGGCGTGCCCGGCGACCTAGCGCGGTCAATCGGCCTGCCGCTTTGACAGGATGCCCTGCCATTCGCCGCTGGCGGCCATATCATGCACGATATCACCGCAGAGCTGGGCGACGATGCGCATCGACGCCCGCACCGGGTGGTGCGTGGTCGTGGCCAGAACCAATGTCCGACGCAGATGTATGGGATCGATCTGAGTGGCGACTATGCGTCCCTCCGCGATCTCCCGCTGTACCGCGTTGAAGGGCAGAATGGTGGCGACATTGCCGGTTTCCACCATGCGCACGATGGTCATCAGCGAGTCCACCTCGTGTTCCACGGTCAACGAGCCGCCCATATCGTTGCAGACTTGGTCAAGCAGCGCGCGCAGGCCGTGGCGGCGGCTGGGCAGCACCATCGGGTAATCCTTTAGGTCCGTGATCTGGATCGGCGTCTCTGGCGGGGCGGTCGTGTCTCCGCGTTGCAGCAGGTAGAGGCTCTCATGCAGCAGCTCATCAGCGATATAATGCTTGGTCCGCGGTGCCTTGTAGAACAGGGCGACATCGATATGGCCGGTGGTCAGAAGTTCGCTCACATCACCGCTGAAGGCCTCGACGATGCGCAGATCGACGCCCGGGTGTTCACGCCGCAGGGTGTCGAGCAGGCGCGGCAGCAGGATGTGGCTTTCCGTCGGTGGCACGCCAAGCGTGACCTTGCCTTCTATAACGCCTTTCAAGGCACGGACATCGTGCTCCATCTCTCCGATATCCGCCAGAATCTTGCGCACGCGGCCATCAAAGACACGGCCCGCGCTGGTCAGTTTCATACCGCGCCCGGTACGATGGAACAGGGGCACGCCCAGTTCCTCTTCCAGAAGTCTCAGCTGACGGCTGATCGCAGGTTGCGCCACCGACAGTTTGACGGCGGCGCGTGACACGCTTGCCTCGTCCGCAAGCGCGACAAAATAATGTAATTGGCGCATTTCCATGGAAAAAAGTCCGGCGGTTCGTGATGGTCCGTTGCGATCTGTCGGCCGGACTGATGCCCGGGGCAGGCATAGTTTAAAACAGAAAGATCACGGAACAAAACGAAACCGCCGGACTGGGGGGATCAGCCGTTCACCAGATCCAGAAGGCCGCGCGCACTGGGCAATGTGTCGAGCGACCAGATGCTATCGAGCACCTTGCGGGTCTGTGCGTCGGACAGGATCCCCGAGACGCAATCCATGAATTTGCCTTCCAGTTCCTCATCGGACAGCGGGTTGTCCGGCCCGCCGCGATAGCGGTCGTCCGAGAAGCGTTGAATGGTCTTGCCCGATTTCGTCACCACCTCAATCCGCGACAGGATCTTTTCGTGCCCCATCGCCGCGATATCGGGATCGAACTGCGTCTCGACGCGCTGCTGCATAGCCTGGCACTCCGGGCTCTGCACGAAGGCATCGGTGAATTCAGCCTTGCCTGCCCGACCGGTCAGGATGATCGCCGACAGCAGGAAGGCCATGCAGAATTTGCCTTCCAGTTCGGTCTGGGCAATGCGGAAGCGGATCGGATGCAGGATGTTGTTTGAAGCAAAGAGCGTGACGCTTTCGATATCCTCTGGGGACAGCGCGTGCTCTTCCATCAGCGCCTTCATGGTATCCATCGACGGATGGGTCAGAACTCCGCAGGGATAGGGTTTGATGCTGACGCCCGGTTCGCTCAGCGAGAACGGGTTGCCAAAGCGACCCATCACAAGGTCCGGCTCGCCGCCGCGCCCTGCCACCGACAGATAGCCCCATTTGCCATCGAGCGCCTCACCGTTGAAGGTAAAGCCTTCCTGCGCCAGCAGCGCGCTGGTGACGCCGTTCTCCGACGAGCGTCCTACGTGCATCGGTTTGCCCATGCTGCCAAAGTTGGCGCGGATCCCCGCAGCCATCGAGGCCGCGCCGCCCAGGGCCTGCGCGGTACGATCACCATCCAGGCCGATCATCCGCGCTGCCGCAGCCGCCGACCCGAAGGTGCCGATTGTGCCGCTGGTGTGGAAGCCGAGGTTATAGTGGTCGGGATTGATCGCCTCGGCGATCTTGCACTCGACCTCGACCCCGGCAACAAAACTGGTGATCAGGTCCTTGCCACTGACCTTAGGATTGGTTTCGGCCAGCGCCAGGGCGGCGGCCAGCGGCGGCACGGTCGGATGGGTCAGCAAGCCATAGGGCCGGTTTGGACCTTCGGCGACCTGGGTGTCGTCCCAATCCATCGCATGCCCGGCCAGCCCGTTCCAGAAGGCCGCCTGCTGCGCCGAAAGCTGCAGATCCGGATTGCCGACAGGTCGGGCCACCGGTCGCGCTCCGGCCTTGCGCAGGTAACGGTCGGCGACCTGCAGAGCTTCCTGCTCGGTGCCTGCCAGCATGACGCCAAGCCCGTCGATGATGCAGCGTTTGGCGGTATGCAGCGTTTCTGCGGGAATATCCTCATAGGCGAGGCTGGCGGCGAAACCTGCGGCCTCGGCCGTCAGGCTGTCCTGTTTGGTCATTGCGTCTTTCATTGGGGGGCTCCTTTCCAGGCCTTGATCAGATCGGCGCTGTCGCAGACCAGTCCAAAGCGGGCATTGGCGGTTTTGAGGGTTGCTTCGTGCAGTTCCTGATTCCACGAGGCGCAGCCGTCGCGGGGCAGGGCGGTGTAATGTCCGGTCTCGAATGCATCGCGCAGCGTGCTTTCGACACAAACGTTGGTCGAAACGCCGGTTGGCACTACCGACCGGATCCCCCGGGCGCGCAGCACGGTGTCCAGATTGGTGCCCTTGAAGGCGCTGTAGCGGTGCTTGTGGATCACCGGCTCTCCCGGTTTCGGGGCCAGTTGCGGGATGAACTCAGCACCTTCGCTGCCTTCCATCGCGATCCGGTCCGAGGCATAGGTGGCGCGCCTGCGCTGGGCCAGCCAGGGCGCGGTATCGCTGCGGTGCCGCTCCAGCGTCCAGAACCCGACATGGCAAACCAGAACACCTGCCGCGCGGGCTGCGCTCAGCAGGTCTTGCAAGGTGGGAATGATGGCCCGCGCGGCATCCAGCGGTCGCCCGGCCTGGCTGGTGGCATAGCCGTCGAGACAGAAATCCTTCTGCATGTCGATGATCAGCAGCGCAGTATGATGCGGTGCGAAGCGCGCGGCGAAATCGTCCAGAATTTCGGGCTCATCTCGGTTCATCGGGCTGCCTCCTCTGTGTACCAGTCGGCAATCTGCGATCCGGTCATGAAGGTGACGTCGTCTCGGGCCTGCAGCAGGTCGATCATCTGCACCAGATAGGGGAAGCGGTGGGGCACGCCGATCAGATGCGGGTGCAGACCTATCCCAAGCACCCGCGCCCCTTCGGGTTCCTCGGGGCTGTCGAAACAGGCCAGCGTCGCCTGCAGTCGCTTCAGCATTTCGGCAGAGCTGTGTTTTTCCACAGCGTAGACAACCGAGTCGTTGATCTCCAGCGTGTAGGGCATGGCAATCAGCGGGGTCGGCATGGCCTGCATCCGCTGCGGTACGTCATCAACGTTCCAATCGCAGAGGTATTCCACACCATGGGCCGAGAGGATGTCCGGGGTGTCCGTGGTTTCCCGCAGTCCCGGGCTCAGCCAGCCGCGCACGGGGCGTCCGGTGAACTGCTCAAGCTTGTGCAATGTGCTGCGGATGACATCCGTTTCGCTGCTGCCGCCCTGCAGACTGGTCTGATGCATGCCGTGACCGATGAATTCCCAGCCCGCATCGCGGATCGCTTCGGCGCAATCGAGGTAGGCGTCGATGACGGTCGCGTTGACGCTGGCGGACACCGGCAACCCGCGCGATGTCAGCAATGACAGAAGGCGCGCCATCCCGGCCCGCATGCCGTAATCCGCCCAGCAGAAATTCGGCACGTCCGGGACCTGCTCCCGCCCATGCGGTGCGGTCAGCACCTTGCGCGGCATATCCTGATCAAACGGCCAGTATTCGACGTTTACCACCAGGTTGACGATCAGGCGTTTGCCGCCCGGCCCCTGCAAAGGGGGTTGCTGATGCGCCAGCCGGTAGGGAATGCGGGGATTGGCCTGAAGCGCGCTGGAAAGCGCCCCAGGCGGTGACAAGACGTCGTCCATGTTCCATCCTGAATTTATTCGACGATTGCGTCGGAGTTTTCCGGTAACCCGCGCGTGATGCGGATCCTGCGGCAGCTTTGAAAAGATGCCGTCATCAGAATGTCAGCAGGGGGTCACAGGTACCAATCCCATTGGGTGCAAGCGGTTATAACAAAACGCGATGGCAGCTTGCCGGAGCTGGTGAGTATGGCCGCGAACCGGTCCGACAACCGCAGCGCCCCGGCCTTAACGGGGCCGGGGCGCTGCGCATCCGAGTGTGGTTTTTTGGGTATTGGCTTTGTGTCTTATTCCAGTTCGATGAGGAGGTCCTTTGCATCGATCTGGCCGCCGGGCTGGATGTGCACGGCCTTGACCACCGCGTCGCGTTCGGCGTGCAGGCCGGTTTCCATCTTCATCGCTTCGATGGTCAGCAGCATGTCGCCCTCATGCAGCTGCTGGCCAACCTGTACCGCGACCGAGGCGACGACGCCGGGCATCGGCGCGCCGATGTGGTCGGGGTTGCCCGCTTCGGCCTTGGGGCGGGCAGCGGTGGTGGATTTCACCAGACGGTTCGGCACCCGGATCACCCGCGGCTGGCCGTTGAGTTCGAAGAACACCTTCACCTCGCCGTTCTCATCGGTCTCGCCGATGGCCTGCAGGC
>NZ_JAXGFU010000021.1:0-14743 GCF_041008815.1 Pseudophaeobacter sp. A-200-2
TGTGATGTCGGCCTCTTTCACCAACCAGGTTCTGGCGCAGATCGAGCTGTGGACCCGCGGTGAGGAGTATAAAAACGAGGTTTACATCCTGCCCAAGCATCTGGACGAGAAGGTCGCCCGCCTGCATCTGGAGCGCATCGGCGTCAAGCTGACCACGCTCAGCCCCGAGCAGGCCGCCTATATCGGCGTCACCCCCGAAGGTCCCTTCAAGCCGGAACACTACCGCTACTGACCGGCCTCACAGCAGAACACCACAAAGCCCCCGCAAATCATGCGGGGCTTTTTTGTTTTGGCTTCGATAGGGCGCAGAAACTGCGAGATGACGTTTGGTCGAAACCGGAAAGACGCGGGATAAGGCTCTGACAAGGTGACGACGGCTGGTCTAGGCTGATCCTGGTCCCTGTGGCTTTGCACGCCGCTGGACCGGGAGGAACAGGGGAGGCAGCCATGAGCGACCAAAAGACACAATTCCGGACCTGCAATATCTGCGAAGCCATGTGCGGGTTGATCGTCACGCATACCGACACCGAGGTCGTGTCGATCAAACCCAACCCGGATGATCCCCTGTCGCGGGGCCATATCTGTCCCAAGGCGATTGCCCTGCAGGATTTCCGCACCGACCCGGACCGGGTGACCACGCCGTTGAAAAAGGTGGACGGTCAGTTCGTACCGGTGTCCTGGGAGGAGGCGCTGGAATATGCCGCAACCCGGATCGAAGAGGTGCAGGAGGCCCACGGGAAGGACGCCGTGGGGACCTATCTGGGCAACCCCAACGCGCATAAGTTCGGCAACCTCCTGACCCTGCCGCGACTGGTCAAGGCGCTGGGGACGCAGAACCGCTATTCCTCGGCCACGGCGGATCAAATCCCGCATCACGTTGCCTCGATCCACATGCTGGGCCATCCGATGCTGATCCCGGTGCCGGATGTGGACCGCACCGACTTCATCCTGATCATCGGCGGCAATCCCCTGGTTTCGAATGGGTCGATGATGACCGCGCCGGGATTTGGCAAGCGGATGGAGGAGCTGCACGCGCGCGGTGGGCGCAGCGTTGTGGTGGACCCCAGACGCACCGAAACCGCCGAAAAGGCCAGCACACATCTGTTCATCCGCCCTGAGACCGATGCCTTTTTCCTGCTTGCCCTGATCCATGAGGTTTTTGCGACTGGTCTGGACAGCCCCGGTGCGCTGGATCCGGTGGTGCGGGGTCGCGATGCGCTGAAACAGGCGGTGCAGCCGTTCACTCCAGACCTTGCGGCAAAAATGACCGGTATCGACGCAGATACTATCCGCTCTCTAGCCCATGATTTTGCCCGCGCCGGTTCGGCGGTAAGCTATGCGCGCATGGGGGCCTCGACACAAAGCTTTGGTGCCCTGTGCCAATGGGCCAGCAATGCGCTCAATATCATCACCGGCAATTTTGACAGCCCGGGCGGCGCCATGTTCACCACCCCAGCGCTGGATTACGTGGGTATGACCAGCCGCAAGGGGCGCGTACGCAGCTATCCCGAGAAACGCTCGCGGGTGTCCGGACAGCCGCTGTATAACGGTGAATTCCCTGTCTCGGTCCTGGCCGAGGAGATGGAAACACCGGGCGAGGGGCAGATCCGAGCCATGGTCACCGTGGCAGGCAATCCTGTGCTGACTGCGCCCAACGGGCTGCGCATTGGGGCGGCGATGGAGCAGCTGGATTTCATGATGTCGATTGATCTGCACATCAATGACACCACCCGCCATGCCGATCTGATCCTGCCCGCCACCGTGGCGCTTGAAGAGTACGTTTATGATATGGTGTTCCACAGTTTTGCCGTGCGCAATACCGCTGCCTTTGCCGAACCGGTGTTTACGCCGCCCAATGACAACCCGCAGGAGTGGGAGGTCATCGCCCGGCTGGCCGCGAGGTTGAGTGGCAGGAACAGCATCGGCCCTTCGCCGGTTGAGACGCTGACAGCGCTTTTGCCGCGCGGATACCACGGCGACCGGGTGACGACAGACGCGATGCTGGGTGCTGAGACCGGAGCGATTGATCTGGGTCCGCTCGTTGAAAGCCTTGCCGATCGACTGGAAACACCGGATGGCAAGCTGGATCTGGCGCCAGAGGTGTTCCTTGCTGACTTGCCGCGACTGCTGGCCTTTGAGCCGCCGGTCAGCGATGATTACCCGCTGCTGATGATCGGGCGTCGGCAGGTACGCAGCCACAACAGCTGGACACAGAACAGCCAGCGTCTGGTGAAGGGGCGCAACCGCTGCACGGTGCAGATGCACCCCGCCGATGCGAACCGGCTGAGCATCGAGGACGGGATGGACGTTGCGGTGCACAGCCGTGTCGGGCAGGTCACCATGCCGGCCGAGGTGACGGATGAGATTGCACCGGGGGTGGTGTCTATCCCGCAGGGCTGGGGACAGCGACAGGGGAAACTGACCACGGCAACCCGGGTTCAGACCGTCTCGATCAATGATCTGACGGATGACACCCGGATTGATCCCATCAGCGGCAATGCGGCCTTTAACGGGGTTCCGGTGGCAGTGAAGGCTATCGCATAGGCGACAGAGCAGGCGGTATCCGGGGCCTTTTCTCCGGGCTGGACCCCGGTCCCGGACCACAGGCCAATCTGATTGGGGATACCTCGAGAAAAGGGCTGTCAAATGCACAAAAGGATAGGTGCTGCTCCCTTTCTGGCCCTTTGTATCCGTTCAGTACATGTCGCCGCCAAAAGGGGAGTGCTGGCTGAACGATTGCCCATGGTCCCCTAGATTGACTCAAACCCGCTCAAAATAAGATTGGTTTATATCGAAATCGAACGGTTTTTTAACCGGTTTTTATTCAAGCGGAAGGACGGTCTGCAATGATACAGAACCTGCTCGGACGGAAGAAAAAGGCAACGCGGCAAGAAAGAATTCTGTCCGAAATCGACCGGCTGATCTCATGGAAGAAATTGGCAGCCTGCGCTGAAACTTGCCTGGATGAAGCGCCCGACTGCATCAGGGTAAACCGGATTTCGTTGGAAAGCCTGGTTCGTATCGAAGTTCTGCACCGGTGCTTTGGCATTTCCCGCAGCCACCTGATGGTAACCGGGTCCGAGACACCAGAACAAGACGGCGCGACCGCTTTGTGCGATTCCCGGCCCGTGCTGAACGAAGACGACGTCGAAAACTTTTACAAGATTATCGCGGATTGCAGCAAACAGGACGAAATCATCAACGAGCTTGGCGCCCAGTTGGCCAAGGTTGGCGTGAGCCTGAAACAGCCGGTGTCCCTGTCACCGTCCTGAAAAACGTCAACAATCTGCCTCCTGCCGTCAGCCGCAACCGAATGTGGGCACGGCGGGTGATCGGCGTAGCGCGGTTGACGCCAAGCTCGGCTTATCGCTGCCCCGCGCTGGCCGCATACCGGCCAGATGACAAGATAGCTATACATTCGGGTCTGAATGCCCTATACGCGGCCAATTGTCGGCACCGGCGCAGCATTTTGCGCCACCTCCCGAGCCGCCTCCGCTCCTATAGAAAAAAGCAGACCTTCCTTTGAAACAGACACTCGCTATGGCGCTGGAGCGCCGTGGATATGACAAACTTACTCCCGTTCAGGAGGCCGTGACCGATCCGGCCCTGGGCAGCGCGGACCTGTTGGTTTCGGCGCAGACCGGTTCGGGAAAGACCGTCGGATTTGGCCTCGCCATCGCCGGGGCCATTCTGGGCGATGAAGACCGTTTTGGCTCGGCAGCTTTGCCGCTGGCGCTGGTGATTGCACCGACCCGCGAACTGGCCCTGCAGGTGAAACGCGAACTCAGCTGGCTCTATGGTGAGGCCGGTGCAACCGTCGCCTCCTGCGTGGGCGGCATGGACATGCGGGATGAGCGCCGGGCGCTGGACCGGGGCGCTCATATCGTTGTCGCCACCCCGGGCCGTCTGCGCGACCATATCATGCGCGGGTCCATCGACCTGTCCGAGCTGCGCGCAGTGGTGCTGGACGAAGCCGATGAAATGCTCGATCTCGGTTTCCGTGAGGATCTGGAGTTCATTCTGGGTGAGGCCCCGGAAGAACGCCAGACGCTGCTGTTCTCCGCCACGGTTCCCCCGGCAATTGCCCAGCTTGCAAAAAGCTATCAGCGCGATGCCATGCGGATCACCACCGTCGCCGAGAAATCGCAGCACAGCGATATCGAATACCATGCCATGGCAGTGGCGCCGCGCGACGATGAAAACGCCATCATCAACGTGCTGCGGTTCTACGAGGCCCCCAACGCCATCGTGTTCTGCAACACCCGCGCCATGGTGAACCGTTTGGTGACACGCCTGTCGAACCGTGGCTTTTCGGTCGTGGCCCTGTCGGGTGAGCTGTCACAGTCCGAACGCAGCCATGCCCTGCAGGCCATGCGCGACGGGCGTGCCCGCGTCTGCGTCGCAACCGATGTGGCGGCGCGCGGGATCGACCTGCCGAACCTTGATCTGGTGGTGCACGCCGAATTGCCCTCCAGCCACGAAACCCTGCTGCACCGTTCTGGCCGGACCGGTCGCGCCGGTCGCAAGGGCGTCAGCGCACTGATCGTGCCGCCAAAGGCGCGCAAAAAGGCCGAGCGCCTGCTGAAAATGGCCAAGCTGCAGGCCGAATGGGGCAACGCACCCTCGGCCGAGGCCGTGTCGGAACGCGATGGCGAACGTATGCTGGCAGATCCCGCCTGGCACGAAGCCGTCAGTGACAGCGAACAGCCCATGGTGACGCAGCTGAGCGAAGCCTTCTCGGCAGAACAACTGGCCGCAGCCTATCTGCGACTGTGGCGCAGCGCGCGCTCTGCCCCTGAAGAGCTGTCCGAAGCAAACGCCAAGCCTGAGCCGCGCGAACCCTTTGGTCCCAGCGTTTGGTTCTCGATTGCCGCAGGGCGCAACGAAGGCGCCGATCCGCGTCGGTTGCTGCCGATGCTGTGCCGGGCGGGCAACATCACCAAATCCGATATCGGTGCCATCCGCATCCAGCAGGACGAGACCTTTGCCGAGATTCGCGAAAGCAGCGCAGCCGGATTTCTGGCGGCGCTTGGCACCGAGATGGTGCTGGACGATGGCACCAAGCTGACGCAACTGGACAGCCCGCCGAACATCCCCGCCGGACGTCCCGCCGGCCGCCCCGGTGGCCCCAGAAAGTTCGACGGACCGAAGCCGGGCGGAAAACGTCCGCATCGTGGTCGGGACTCACGCCCGGATGACCGGCGCGGTGAACGGTCCTATGACAAGCCAGGCTTCGACAAATCCGATGGTCCGCGCAAACCCCGCGCAAACAAATCGGACCGGGACGAGCGTCCCCGTCACAAGAAGCACGAGGCCGCCGCCCCGCGCGAGCCGAACGCTGTGGTGACCCCGCGCAGCAAGCCTGCCAGTAAACCAGCAGGCAAGCCCGGCGCGGGCGATGCCAGCAAGAGCCTGCGCAAAAAGGACGGCGGCAAACCGCATTTCGCGACCCGCGGCCCCAAGGGACCGCCGCCGCCAAAGGGCAAGCCGAACAGCAAGAAGAACAAGGCCCGTGCGGCCCTGGCCAAGGCGGGAAAAGGCGGTTCCGCAAAACCCCGTCGGCCTAAAGCTGATCTGAGATGACATCAGGGCAAAGCGCAGTCTTTGCCCTGATTTATAGGCTCAACGCATCTGGTGTTTGCGCAGGGCGCGGAACAGGAACATCAGGATCAGTGACAAGAAGAACAATCCAAAGAAGTCACCGATCAGGTAAACGAAGTAATCCTGGGGCGGGCTTTGGAAGGCCAGATTGCTGAGCACCGAAGACACCACGGAAACCAGAAATCCGGCAAACATGATGCTGGCCCAGCGTGGCCTGCGGCCGGAATAAGGCGACAGATCCCATCCGGCCAGTTTGATCAGGTGAAAGACGGCCGACGGAACAAGAACCGCAATCGCCATTGCAGCGATCCGGGGCGGTTCAAGAACACTGGCCCCTGAGAAGTACAGAAAAACCAGAAAGACGCCGGGAAACAGGGCAATGGTTGCCCGCCACCCAAGCAGCCAGGCGGCAAGCACCTTCACCCCATGCGGAAGGAAAAGAAGGCTGGAATCGCTTTCAACGCCGGGAAAGACTCTCAATTGGATCGGCATCAGCAGTTCGAAGGCGACCAGGCAAGCCAGCAGGTAGCACAGTGTAACCACTGTTGTTTCTGTCGCCAGAGCTTTCAAATCCCGTCCCCGCCTTCATCTGTGTGACGCCCCCTGTTCCTATTTGGGTGCCTTCACCAGATATCGCCCCCGGCTCGCGCTGCCGCTTTGCTCCAGATATCCTTTGCCGACCAGCGACTTCAAGGCCCGGAAAAATGTCGGACGCGACATGCTGGCCACGATGGCATGCGCCCGGATGGTGTTGGTGCGCACGCCGTCGGAGGTGTCCGGAAAGTCGCTCGCGGCGTAGTACACATCACGTTCAACCGTAGACAGCTCCTGAAGCCCCATCGAGCTTTCCATATCGAGCATCAGTTTTCGCAACTCTGTCAGTTTGGAAATGTCAGACATAGCGTCCTGTATTAATTTTTAATGCCAAGTGTGTGTCACAAGAGTGTAATACACGAACAGCCTAAAACAGCAAATGGTATCATGTTGACACGTTATTATTGTACGGTAGTATAACTTTCGTCCGGCCGCTTTTGTTAAACCGTGAGTGGTGGCAGCCGAACACTATTTTAGAACCGAAAAATTTTCAGGCGCGGTGCCTTCGGGTTCCGCGCCGCCTTAGTTCTTTGAAACGCTGACGAGCGTCGGGACCCAACTATGCCACCCTGCCGTCACAGCCGTCCCTGCCCTCTGGTGCCTGTTCTGCTTTGAGATTTTACCTTGCGCGGTGGGCAGTGAGGAGCTAAATGATCAGCCGCGTAGCCCCAATAGCTCAGTCGGTAGAGCAACTGTTTCGTAAATAGTAGGTCGGCGGTTCAAGTCCGTCTTGGGGCACCACCTCTCCATCTAAGGCAATGTTTTGCATGTTCAGAGCCTCTTGGGGCTCTTTCAGGCGAAAGGTCTCTGCCGTCTCACCCCGCTGAACACGAGAGACGGCAGATCATGGGTCAGAGCCGACTGTGCAGCGCCGGGCCGCACAGTCGGGCGGTTACTTGGCGTCTTTTTCGGCCACGTCTTCATCGCGCTCCGTGTCGCCGTTTTCCGGCTCAGCGTTCTGATCGTCCTCGGCCCGGTCATCCGCTGTGCTGACATCGTCGGAATTGTCAGGCGCATCCGCATCGATCAATTCCGCTTCGGGGATATCCCCGGCCTCCGGGGCTACGGCAGGCTTCGCCGCGCCGGTGATCAGCGGCAGCATATGGGCGCCCGTTGCGCTGGCGAATTCAGCGGTTTCGGGGCGCTTCCAGCTGAGCGTGTCAAAGCTGGTGCAATGTTCGCAGACCGGCGCCCATTCCGCGTGAATGTGGTTGCAGTTCTCGCAGACCCATTGTGGACCCCGCGGCGCGGTCAGCGCGCGGGTCAGCCAGCCCTGAACCACCGCATCCGGGGCACCTTCGCCCCGCTCAATCGCGGCCATCAAAGTGAGGGCGCGTGCATCCGGCGCCCGTTCGGCCAGATCGCCCAGGGCCCGGCGGGCTTCGGGGTAATCTTCGGCAACGATGTTCAGCTCGGCCATCACCAGACGGGTTTCGTCGTCATGCGGTTTCAGGCGCGCCAGCTGGCCAAAGCGCTTGACCCGCTCGGCAGCGGTTTCGGTCGGTTCGATTTCGGCAAAGGCATGCGCCAGGTCGGGGTGCGGCTGTGCCTCCCAGGCTTTTTTCAGAACCCGGACAGCATTGCGGGTCTTGCCCTTGGCGATATAGGCTCGCGCGGCCATAGCGGCGGCAGGCACGAGATCGGGCGACAGGCGGTTGGCCTCGATGGCCTGTTCGCGCTGCTCCACGGTTGCGCCTTCCTCGATCACCCCTTGGGAGGCCGAAAGCGCCAGCACCGCGTCGCGCCGTTTGAACACATCGCGGGGCAGAGTGCCGGTCTTCAGCTTGGTCGCAAGCGTCTTGCGCGCCCCCGCCCAATCCTCGGCGCGGGCCTGCAGTTGCAGCAGCGTATCCTGTACCTCTTCGTGTTTCGGGCGTAGAGCCAATGCCTTTTCGGCCAGTTGCCGGGCGGTGTCGGTATCACCGTCGGACAGCTTCTGCTTCATGATGCCGCGAATGCCGACAAACCGGGTGTTCTGATTGCCCAGAAGCCGTTTATAGGCGGCAGCGGCCTTTTTGGTATCGCCAGCCATTTCGGCCGCCTGGGCGGTCAGAAGATCGGTGAGTTCAGGTTTTTCCAGATAGCGCTCGGCGCGCGATGCCTTGGCCAGCGCCAGACGCCCCTCGCCCGAGGCCAGCGCCATCAGCCCGTCAGACAGCGCCTGATAGCCCTTCGCTTCACGTCCCTTGTCGAAATAGCGCGACAGGGCGGTTTCATCGCCATTCAGGAATTTCAGCGTGGCAACCAGCAGCGACAGCAGTTTGAAGAACAGCCAGACGATCAGGACCAGCGCCACCAGCGCCATCACGGATTGCAGCGCGCCAAGGGTATATTCAGTGCCTGCAACGGTGATCTGCACGCCCCCGGCGGTTTCCATCAGGATCCCCGCACCCAGAGCCAGCAGCGCGACGATTGCAACAAAGACGAGGATTTTCAGCAATGACCAGAGCATGGCAGGGTCCTTATTTCGCGTTCAGGCTTTGGGCCAGTTCATCCGCTGCGGCAACCGTAGCGACCCGGCTGCGGGCAGCCGATTCCCAGTCCGCCAGGGCGGTCCGGGCGGTTTCAGGCAGTGCGTCCAGTTCGGCCAGCGCATCGGCAATCTTGCCCTGATCCACCAACGCCCCGACACGGGACAGGACCGCATCCGGATCGTCGCCTTCGCGCGGCGCAACCGAGCGCGCCCCGAGGTGACGTTTGAGATAATCCATCACGCCGCCGGTGCCCTTGGTCTCTTCCCGCGCAGCGGCAAGGGCGCTGCGGGCGGCCGGGGTGAAGCTATCGGCCAAGCCGGTGAGCGTTGCCACACCGCTGTCGGCAGGAGAGGTCAGCGCCTCTGGCACGGTAACATCAAGGGTGGTCAATTCGTCGACAAGCCCCGCGTAGCTGGCACCGCTGTCGAGGCTGGAGCGCAGACGGGCCAGCACGGTCTGGGCACTGGCGATACGGGCGGCCTCGGCGCTGGCCTGATCCATCTGGCGGGCCTCGGCGAGCATCTGTTCAACCTCGGCGCGTTGCGCGGCCAGGCTGTCCTGCAATTTGGCAAGCTGGGCATCCACTGCGGCAATGGCCTCGGGCGATCCGGCATCGGCCACCGGGCGTTGCTCTAGCGCAGTCAAACGCTCCACAAGCGCGGCAATCTCGGTCTCAAGCGCGTCACTTTGCGGTGCGGAGAGATCACCAACGGTGCCTTCAACAGCGTCGATACGCTGCGAAAGCGGCGCGAGATCGGGAATGGAGATCCCCTCGACCTGCGTTTTCAGCGCCGACAGATCCGACCGCAAAGCGGCCTGCTCTGCTTCGATCGCGGTGACATCGACACTGGCCGGGCGCAGGCTGGGCGGCAGGATGCTGTTCAAAACGCCGCCTTGCCCCAGGGCAAATCCGATGACAGCAGCGACAGCCCCACCAAGGACGGCTGAGCCAAAGCCACCGCGTTTTTCGACAACGCGTTCGATCACCTGTTGCGGTTCCGCGGGCGCCGGTTCAGGGGTTTCTGCGTCTGCGTCTGCGTCTGCGTCTGCGTCTGCGTCTGCGTCTGCGTCTGCGTCTGCGTCTGCGTCTGCGTCTGCGTCTGCGTCTGCGTCTGCGTCTGCGTCTGCGTCTGCGTCCGTCTCGCTCGATGCTTCGGCTTCGGCTTCGGAAGTGTCCGCCGGGCTTTCTTCTTGCGAGTCAACCGGTTCCGGGGTTTCGACCTCAGTCACCTCTGATGCAGTCACATCATTGGCGTCCGACCCGGTCACATCATCCGAAGTTTTCTTGTCAGCCACGTCGGCATCTCCCTCAATTCTCACCGCTGCGATTCATGCTTGAATTCTGCGGTGCTGGCGCTCAACCCCAAGCGCGACATTACTTCCCGTGCGCGGGACCCTCAACCCGCGCCAAAGCATCTGCGGCATCACGGACCAGTGTACTCATCGCACCTGCATCGGGCGTGTTACATACCTGCAAGTCCCTGCAATTCAAGACTTTCAGTGGTTTCGCAACGGCTTCGCTCAGCGCAATCAGATGCAAATTCGACGCATCGGGACAAATCTGGGCGAAATGCCGCGCAGTTCGTGGCGAAAAAACCGGCACGATCAGCGACTGTTGCGACGTTATTGCCCGCAGCGCGTCTTCATTCAGTGGCAGCAGCTCCTGATCATAGATCACCTTCTCGCGGCAGGACAGCCCCGCAGCCGTCAGCCGCTGCGCCACATCACCCCGCGTATGACGCCCGTGCAGATGCAACAAGGGCGCGGGTGGGCGCATATCCACAAGGCGGGATACCAGTTCATCGGCGGTCTGGCCCAAACATTGCGCGGACCAGCCCGCGCCGATAGCCTCCGCCGTGGTGCGCTGCCCGACACAATAGGCAGGCAGATCCGTGGAAACCTGTCCGGTCGCCGTGGCAACCGCATTGGCAGAGGTGAAGATCAGCCCCCCGACGCCCTGCGTATCCGTTGCGCCCAAAGCGCCAGATAATGGCTGAACCCGCATCAGCGGCGCATAGATCACGGTAAGCCCTGCGCATGTCTCAGCAGGCAGGTCCTCCACGAACCGGCGGGCCGAGGGCAGCGGCCGCGTCATCAGCAAACCCACGGCAGGGCCGGTCTTCGGATCCGTCACATCGCGCTCCCGGGATTGTTTGCACCTGTCATAGGTGGTAGCCCCGGCGCCAACCTGATGCAATGGTAGCACGATGACACAAACCCTGACGATCCTTGGGCTGGAAAGCAGCTGCGACGATACAGCAGCGGCTGTGGTGCGCCAGACCGGAGATACCCCGGCCGAGGTCCTGTCGTCGGTGGTTTTTGGCCAGACCGAGCTGCACAGCGCCTATGGCGGGGTGGTGCCGGAAATCGCGGCGCGGGCGCATGCGGAAAAGCTGGATATCTGCGTGATTGAAGCCTTGAAAGAGGCCGGTGTCACCCTGAAAGACCTAGACGCGGTGGCCGTCACCGCCGGGCCGGGGCTGATTGGTGGGGTGATGTCCGGCGTGATGTGCGCCAAGGGGATTGCCGCCGCCACCGGCCTGCCGCTGATCGGTGTGAACCACCTGGCGGGCCATGCGCTGACGCCGCGGCTGACCGATGGCATTGCCTTTCCCTATCTGATGCTCTTGGTGTCCGGCGGGCATTGTCAGTATCTGATCGTGCGCGGACCAGAGGATTTCACCCGTCTGGGCGGCACCATCGACGATGCTCCGGGCGAAGCCTTTGACAAGACCGCGCGCCTGTTGGGCCTGCCGCAGCCCGGCGGCCCCTCGGTGCAGGCCGAGGCGGAAAATGGCGCCCCCAAACGGTTCCGCTTTCCGCGCCCGCTGCTGGACCGGCCTGATTGTAACCTGTCCTTCTCGGGTCTGAAAACCGCGCTGATGCGGATGCGCGATCAGATTGTCGCGGAAAAAGGCGGGCTGACCCGGCAGGACCGCGCCGACCTTTGCGCCGGGTTTCAGGCCGCCGTGGTCGATACCCTCGCCGAGAAGACCCGCCGCGCCTTGCGCCTTTATCTGGATGAAAACCCGGCATCCCCGACCGTTGCCGTGGCCGGCGGGGTCGCCGCCAATACCGCCATTCGCGCCGCACTACAGGATGTTTGCGCCGAGGCAGGCGCCACCTTCACCGCGCCGCCCCTGCGCCTGTGCACCGATAACGCTGCGATGATCGCCTATGCCGGGCTAGAGCGGTTCCGATCTGGTGCGCGCGACGGGCTGGACCTGACAGCCCGGCCGCGCTGGCCGCTGGATCAGAGCAGCCCCGCGCTGCTTGGCTCGGGTAAAAAGGGGGCCAAGGCATGAGTGTTTCGGTCCTGGGCGCGGGCGCCTTTGGCACGGCGCTGGCGATTTCTCTGGCGGGCAATGGGCCCGTCACACTTTGGGCACGCAGCCAGCCCCATGCCGAGCAGATGCAGACCAGCCGCCGCAATGAGAACCGCCTGCCCGGCGTGGACCTGCCGTCAGAGCTGACCGTCACCTCGGATTTGGCCGAAGCGGCGGAAAGTGACACCATCCTGCTGTCCGTTCCGATGCAGCAATTGCGCGGGCTGCTGATGGCCGAAGGCGATGCGCTGGCAGGCAAGGCCCTGGTGGCCTGCTGCAAGGGGATCGAACTCAGCACCGGGATGGGACCGGTTTCGGTGATCCGGGATTGCCTGCCACAGGCACAAGCCGCCCTGCTGACCGGCCCCAGCTTTGCCGCCGATATCGCGCGCGGCCTGCCCACGGCACTGACGCTGGCCTGCGAAGACCCTGCGCTTGGGTTGTCCCTGCAGGAGCAGCTGACCACGGCCAACCTGCGGCTTTATCGCACCACGGATACGGTGGGCGCCGAGTTGGGCGGTGCCTTGAAGAACGTGATCGCCATCGCCTGCGGTGCGGTGATCGGTGCAGGCCTTGGCGAAAGCGCCCGCGCGGCGCTGATGACCCGCGGTTATGCCGAGATGCAGCGCATGGCCCTGGCCTGCGGTGCCCGCGCCGAAACGCTGGCCGGATTGTCGGGCTTTGGCGATCTAACGCTTACCTGCAGTTCGGACCTGTCGCGCAACTACCGGCTGGGATTTGCCATTGGCCGGGGAGATAGTTTCGATCCCTCCATCACCGTCGAAGGCGCCGCCACCGCCCGGGCCACCGCCGCCAAGGCCGAGGACATGCGGCTGGACATGCCGATCACACAAACCGTGGTCGCTTTGCTGGATGGCCGCTTGACGATTCATGACGCAACCGCTCAACTGCTGTCACGACCATTAAAAGAGGAATAAAATGCTTATAGCATTGATTGCACGCGATAAACCCGGGCATTTGGAAACCCGGATGGCGAATCGCACCGCGCATCTGGCCTATATCGAAGAGACTGGCGCCGTGGCGCAGGCAGGGCCGTTGCTGGATCAGAACGGCGAAATGGTCGGATCGCTGATCATTCTGGATGTCGAGGATATGGCCGCGGGCGAGGCCTGGGCGGCGAATGATCCCTACAACAAGGCGGGCCTGTTTGAGGCGGTCGAGCTGATCACCTGGAAAAAGGTCGTCGGCTGATGGCTTACTGGCTGTTCAAATCCGAACCTTCGACCTGGGGCTGGCAGGACCAGCAGGCCAAGGGCGACGCGGGTGAGGAATGGGACGGCGTGCGAAACTATCAGGCGCGTAATTTCATGCGCCAGATGAAACTGGGCGACCGCGGATTCTTCTATCACTCACAGAAAGAAAAATCCGTGGTTGGCATTGTCGAGGTCTGCGCCGAGGCGCACCCCGACAGCACCACGGATGATCCGCGCTGGGAGTGCGTGGATATCAAGACGGTGCGCGGCTTCACCACGCCGGTATCCCTGGAGCAGATCAAATCCGATCCCCGGCTGGAAGAGATGGTGCTGGTGAAAAGCTCACGCCTGTCGGTGCAGCCTGTGAGCGAGGAAGAGTGGCGCATCATCTGCGATCTGGGCGGAACCGATCCAAACTGAGCCTTGGCTGGGTCAAATGACCACATCCATGGACCTTTGTCCCAAATACTTGTTCTGAAAACGAAAAAGGGAAGGCCCAGCGAATGCAGGACCTTCCCTTCACCCCGCGTGCTCCGTAGCCACCACACGCGTATGAGAAATTCGGTTCCTGCCTTCCTGGCGGGTTGAACTATAGATAGCCCAGAGAAGTTGGATTCCGCAATTCATTAGCTTCGACAATACCGTTAAAATGCGAAACGCCCCGGGTGGGGGCGTTTGCAAACTGTGTATTTTAAAGGTGTTAACTGGCTTTGGCGGGGTTAGCCGTAAACCGCTTCCTTGCCGAAATGCTTGGTCAGCATGTAGTAGAAAACCGCCCGGTATTTGTTGCGCTCAGATTTGCCATAGATCTCGACGACCTTGTTGATCGCCTCCATCAGTTCAGGCCCGTCAGCAAGACCCAGTTTCTTGATCAGGAAGTTCTGTTTGACGGTTTCCAGCTCGCTCTCCTGGCTGGAGGCAACGGTGGAGGCATCCGCATCGTAGATCGCGGGGCCGCAGCCGATGGTCACCTTGGTCAGCAGGTCCATATCCGGATCCATGCCGCATTTGTTTTTCAGATCATCTGCATATTGTGCAATCAGGTCGTCACGTTTTCCCAAAGTCTTTTCTCCCTTCTGGGGCGGACCCGGCTCCGGATCCTTCCGGTCACATAATGGCCAGGATCAGCTTAAGGGCAGAACGCGACAGGGCAACGGGAATTTTTGCAATCCTGCCTCAAAGCCAGGCCTTTGCTGTCCGGGGGCAGGGAACCGGCACCGATCCGGTCTCTGCCTTGTAACAAAAAAGCCCCCGCATGATTTGCGGGGGCTTTGTGGTGTGCTGTTCTGTGACTGAAGCCGGTCAGTAGCGGTAATGTTCCGGCTTGAAGGGGCCTTCGGGGGTGACGCCGATATAGGCGGCCTGTTCTGCGCTGAGCGTGGTCAGCTTGACGCCGATACGCTCCAGATGCAGCCGCGCGACCTTCTCATCCAGATGCTTGGGCAGGATGTAGACCTCGTTGTTGTACTCCTCACCGCGGGTCCAAAGCTCGATCTGCGCCAGAACCTGGTTGGTGAAAGAGGCCGACATCACG
>NZ_JAXGFU010000022.1:0-9367 GCF_041008815.1 Pseudophaeobacter sp. A-200-2
GATGATTTCCTCAACCTGATCGCAAAGAATTGCCCGCTGAATCTGTTCGACAACCCTCTTCCCATCCTCGAGGCGCAACCCGATCCCGTCTGGACAGGTCACCCGGTAGGGTCGTGAAATGCCGTCAAGCTGATGAGTGCGCTTCTCCCCGTTGTCGAAGGTAGTTTCGATTGTAATCCGTACGTCCATGGCAGCCCCACACGCAAAGAACTCACCTTAGCACGGGCCGCAACGACGAAGATGACCCCCATGTTTTGTCCACTCCCAACCTGTCCTTCAATCGCTTCATCAAGAAGCCGAGAAATGCTCCTCTGTTCGTTGACAGCATCGCCTCCGGACCAGTGCTTGGTGAACTGGTATTTAGGGGCGGCTGGTTGGTAGACCTATCCACAGTCTTGCTCCCTCTGTTTAAATCCGTCCAACGTCTCTTGCAGTGCTAACGTCAAAAATCGGCTTGATAAGTGTACACTAACGCAGAAACTAAGTTTTACTGGACCCATCAAATACCTCAGCTGTCTTCACTGTCTTGGTTGATCCATTAAGTACTCGGCCATGGCTGCAAGATCTGCGGCACTGAGAAACTGGGTTCCATGTAAAACGACTTCTCCCATGGCGTTGCCAAAGGCATCTCCGGATGGAGTCAGACCGGTCTTCAATGCATAAGCCAAATTGTCCGCATCCCATCCTTGTTCTTTAAGCGAAGATGTATCGATCGCAGGCGCTTTACCTCCACCTGGGATCAAGTCTGAACCCGCGAACTTCTCAGTTTCTTCTTTACGCCCTCCAGCCAAGTTGCGAGGTGTGTGGCAAGCACTGCAGTGAGTCGCTCCTTCGACCAACCATTTGCCACGATTCCAACTATCGCCTTTGCCCTCCACAGGTTCCGTATCGGGGTCGTGCATAAATGCTGCGCGCCACAACTTTAGACCAGCACGCTGATTGAACGGGAACATCATACTTGGCGCGACAGAAGGTTCCGCCACCGGTGGCACAGTTTGGAATGCCGCCCAGAGATCCGCGATGTCCTGATCTGAGAAGTCCGCATAGAACGGATAGGTGAAAGCGGGATAATAGGGCTCTCCCTCCGGGGATATACCCTGCCTTACCGCGACTGCGAACTGGTCGATTGTCCAATCCCCGATCCCGTGAACAGGATCTGTCGTTAGATTTGGCGAATACAATGTGCCAAATGGCGTCTCCAGAGCTATACCACCTGCCAGAGGAGCGCCGCCCTCTGGGTTGGTATGGCAAGCGATGCAGCCGGATGCTCTCGCAAGATAGGCTCCATTCTGAACATTGCCGTCCAGAGTCGCCAGTGAAGGCGACGGAGTTCGGGAAATCGGCCAAGCAGCGAGCCCAAGAAAGCCGATCACCGCAAGGGCGGCAAACAAGCCAAGGCCAATAGATAAGCGCTTCATGTTAGTTGGACTCGGCGCGGAATTTTGTATGACACGCCGAACATGCTTGGCCGACTTTTGCAAAGACCGCGTCGGCTGGCATCTGCGCAAGCATCTCGATGTCTATCATGCTGCCCGCGCCCATCATGCTGCCGGTGCCCATCATGCCGCCGGTCCCCATCATATTAGTGCTAGCTCCGTCCGCAGAACCTGATGCCGCCAGGCCATTTTCGGCAGCTTGGCCGAGACCTTTGCCAAGGCTCTCCAGTTGCATGGCAAGAACTTCAAACTGCTCCCAGTCGGTCCACACATCGTCTTTCGCCTCGGAGGGCATGCCACCGCTCCCTTCGGGAAAAAGCTTTGTCATTGCTTCTCCGGCATGTTCCTCGATCGTGCGTGCATATTCTCGGATAGCTTCGGCATTGTATTCGACGTTACCGCGCATCATGGGTGTAATCGCCTTTGTCGCCTTGCTCATAGCCACCATGCCGTCCATGCGTTCCTTTACGATCCCTGTGGCACCGCCATGCGCCCATACGAGACTTGCGGCGGAAATCGCGGCTAGTGAGAGTAAAAGGGTGGTCTTTTTCATTTGTATATCTCCATGGGGATTGTTTGATGAGGGTGAGATGCAGCAACTTCGCGATGACGGAATCAAATCGACGTTCCGTTTACGCCACTGAGAAGTTTTTGTGCCTCGGTCACGGTCAGCATTGACCTCGCGGTAATACATGTGCCGTGACCTCCAGCGTTCCGTGCCTGAAGTTCAAGAAAACAGTTGGATGGTCGCCTGGGCTGAGATCTTGTTTGAGATCAGTCAATCGCGCGCCGATGTGGGAACTCGAGACATCAAGTATTTCTCCTTCATCCACGCCAAATCCATTCTGCGTGATCGTCGAACCCACGAGATCTTTGAAGTATAACTCACCACCCAAAGACACATCGGATGCGACACCATCTAGGAACACCATCTCGGCGGAAATGTTCTCGAACACCATCTCAATCTCAGCGTCGCCATCTTGAAGACCGCTGGCAACGCACAGTTTGCTCACGTAGATGCCGTGAAGACCTTCCAAGGACTGTTCGACGCCATCCGCGTGTGCAGGCAGAACAGCCACCGTCGACCAAATTAGTCCCATCACCAAAGCTAGCCGAGCAAAGCGCATCATGAAGCTCCTTCGATTTCAGAGAATTGTGGACGATTACTCCACTGCTTCACGCTCGGCCCATGGGTTAGACTTCCACATTTCATCAAGAAATTTTCATACTCTCTTGATCGAAGTCTGACATCGGACGAATTCTGGTAGTAGAGAATGAGTTCCCGGAAAGGACTGGAAAAATCTTTGAAGGCTGCAATTATTGCCACCAAGGCCCCTAGTGATAATCGGCCTTCAATGACAAGCCAACCTCCAATTGAGTAGAGTAGAAAGGGCGTCAATGACATTAGAAAATTGCTGATTGCTTTCTGCAAATACTTTGCGCGCTGCAAGTCGAGTCTTGTGTTTCTTAGCCGGTGAGCTGCTGAAAGTGTTCTGCGAGTTATGTTTCGGCCGGACACATCGCCGGTTTGCTCACCAAGAATGTCTCCAAATGCGCGAACAGCACGAATCCGGAGTCTCATCCGTTTGTTTACCCACCTTTGCAAAATGGGTATGATGAACAGCTGAACAGGGACGAGTGCCATCGCCGCTGCACCCAATATCGGATCTTGAATGAACATAAACAACAAGACCGTGATAAATGTACCGCCTTGGAAAACAGGTGTTGCCAGAACCTCTCCCGCAAACCCTCCGATGGGCTCTATTTCGCTCGTCGATAGTGGGATGACTTCGGTTCTGCGCTGTCCTTCCGGTGCACGGCGCCATGCCCGGTAAAGCACCAGACGAAGCCTCAAAAGTGTTCGCTCTCCGATCTGCCCCTTTTTGACATTTATGCAATATTTAATTGCTCCACTCGCAATCAGTGTAATAAGATATAGGCCTGACAAGATCCCGAGGTACTCTAGTTGCGTATACTGACCGCTAAGAATCTCGATGGGAAAATGATTTGATTCGATAGCACCATTGACAATGCGTTTCGGCAATTCGAGGGTCGCATATAGAATTGGCTGTGCCAACACACCAAGGAAGATCACGGTAACCTGTTCGTGCCAGCGCAATCCTATCAAATTGCGAACAAGCACAAACTCAGCGCGATCTTCATCGGAAAACAGACTGTTCCGAGCCGCTTTTTTGATAATCTGAGCTAAAAATACCAGGAAACCAAATAGAGCAACCAGTGGAGCAACGACTAGAATAAAGTGCAGCGCCATATGTAGCCAGTGAGGCGGGTTTTCACTGATGTGAAATCCCAATGTGTCTGCAATATGATGCGTCCAGCCGGAAAGACCGGAAAGTGTAAACGCGTCGATTTCCAGGGGCGCACTCATTGTATTTCCTCAAAAAGGCCAGCAGAGTAACGGCCCTGGAGTCTCAACATGACGTTTTCTACTTCATAATCTCTGTTACAATGTACTGGCCATTGACTTGCTCGACGACAAAATGGATCTGGGAGCCTTTGCGAAGGCCTTTCAGCATCGAAGGCTTGGCAACCGCGTAACCCATTTCCATCGCGGGCATGTTGATGTTTTTGAGCGGGCCGTGGTTGATCGTCACCACATTCGACTTGCGGTCCAAGTTCGTGACGGTGCCCATCGACATATCATGGTCGCCGCCAGCAAATGATGTTGTTGCAGTAACTGCCAAAGCGGCCGCGAGTGAGAGAATTTTCATGTTTTGTATGCTCCTTTGAGAGGCACAAGATCGATTGTTAGTGTCGAGGCTTTCTTAATTTCAAAACAGGCAATTTTTGGGTTTTGTTGTAAACCGCCGAGGGAACTCACTCTCGCTGCCAAGTCTGACCGAACGGCCGTTTTGACGATGACAGTAAGGGCGACCTCGTCATTTCTACCTTCAAAGTCCCATGACATACTCAGTTGTGAACGGTGACTGCCTATTCTTGATAAAGCTAAAAACCCCAACCAAATCAATACCACTGGGCCGGTTTGAAATGTATCAATTTGTAAGGTTTACATCGACGAGTACGACCGATAGCAGTTGGTCGGAACACTGGAGAAAGAGACCTATGCGGCTGGAATGGATGACCAAGATAATTTGCGTCTTGTCGCTCGCTCTTTTAGTATTGTCGCTCACTCCAACTCTGTCTGTTGCTGTTGAGAACTCGCCTCTAACGTTCCAGGAAATTTGCGCGGAAGATAACTCAGGGCATGCTGCGCTGGTTACTGATCAGCAAGAGCGTCATGACACTGCGTGCTTTGGCTCGATGGCGCACTGTTCGATTATTTCCACAACGCCACCGACGCCTTATGCGCTAGGTCTTGTGACAGCTTTTAATGCTCAGAAGCTTGTGGCGCAGAGCGCCGAGAGTCGCACACTGGAAGTGAAGTCGCCCCCTCCGCGTTCCTGAAATCCCTTGCGATCTGCAGGTTGCTTCGTGCGTGTAGTTAACTGCGAACAGCGCTTAGTCCCTGCATCTGCATGCTTTGAGGGCGGTTGCCGGTAGGCTTTTTCGCAACGCCGAAGAAACCGGTCGCCCGATCTCAGATCTTGCAATTTAACAGACTCTAACAATCTCACTTATAAGGAGAAGAAAATGCCGCTCTTTAGCGCAAAATTCCTTGCACGCTCAGACACTGCTTTGAGTACATCGGAACATATCTCTACAGGCCTTTCGCGGCGCGAGTTCGGTCTGGCGGCAGCTGCAGCTCTCGCAATGCCAACCGCTTTGCAAGCTCATCAAACGCCGAAAATTACTTCTAAGGGTACGTATGACATCACCGTTGACCGGGTGCGGATTGATACAGGCGATTTCCGCACGAAGGGTGTTGGCTACAACAATAGCCCGTTCCCGACCGTCCTCCGCTTCAAGGAGGGTGAAGAAGTCACGATCAACGTCAAAAACAATCTAAACGAAACTACCTCGATTCACTGGCATGGGTTGATCCTACCGTTTACTCAAGACGGCGTACCTGGGATCAGCTTCAACGGGATCCCCCCGGGAGAGACCTTCACCTATCGGTTTCCGATCACCCAGGCTGGCACCTATTGGTTCCACAGCCATTCCGGGTTCCAAGAACCGGACGGTGCGTACGGGGCCATTGTGATCGAGCCTCGCGGAGGTGAACGGGTGCGGGCAGATCGTGATTATGTCGTCCAGCTGGCCGACAAGCATCCGCACCCCGGCAACAGGATCATGCGCAACCTCAAGCGAATGCCTGACTACTACAATCGGTCGCAGCGCACGCTCCAAACACTCATAAAAGACTCGCGCGCTGACAGTCTGCAAGCAGCCCTGCAGGAACGCGGGATGTGGGGCAGAATGCGCATGATGCCGACCGATATCGAGGACGTTCAGGGGTTCACGGCGTTAATCAATGGCCAGAGCACGTCGCAGAACTGGACCGGCTTGTTCCGTGCGGGTGAGAAAGTTCGACTGCGTTTCATCAACGCGTCCGCGATGACCTATTTCGACATGCGGATTCCGGGGCTCAAAATGACCGTGGTCCAAGCGGACGGGAATGATGTTAAGCCGGTCGAGGTAGACGAACTCCGTATTGCTGTAGCCGAAACATACGATGTCATCGTGCAGCCGCGTGAGAACAAAGCTTACAGCATTATCGCGGAATCGGTGGGACGTACCGGCATGGTGCGGGGCACTCTTGCACCAAGAGAAGGTATGGCAGGCGCTGTGCCGACGATGCGGCCGAAACCGCTTCTCACCATGGCCGACATGGGCGGTATGATGGGTGGAATGGGCATGGAGGGTCATGTGATGCAGAACATGACCGGTATGAACCACGCCAACATGACCGACATGAAGAAAACTGATATGGACGGCATGGATCACTCCAACATGGAAGGTATGGATCACTCCAACATGGCCGGTATGAACGACTCCAACATGGCCGGTATGAACGACTCCAACATGGCCGGCATGGACCATTCCAACATGGCTGGAATGGATCACTCCAACATGGGCGGCATGTCGGGACCCAGCAGCGTCGACCCCACCTATGTCAATGGTAGTGGTTTGATACCCAAGGCCTACAATGGTGGGAAATTCCTGTCCTATGCCGATCTGACGGCCGCGCGGCCCAGATACAAGTACAGAAAACCATCGCGCACCATCGAATTGCGCCTTACCGGGAACATGGAGCGTTACATCTGGTCGATCAACGATGTGAAGTATAGTGACGCGGAGCCGATTGTCCTGAATTACGGAGAACGCGTGCGCATGCGATTCATCAACGAAACGATGATGGCGCACCCGATGCACTTGCACGGCATGTGGTCGCTCGTGGACATGGGCAAAGGGTCTCGGAACCCCATCAAACATACCGTCAATGTGAACCCCGCCATGACCGTGGACATGGATGTCGAGGTTGATGAACCCGGGCAGTGGGCGTTCCACTGTCACCTTTCATACCACGCCGATGCAGGCATGTTCCGCAAAGTCGTGGTGCGCGGCAGACCGGCATAAGTGCCTCGAATACGAAGGAAAAGATCAATGCAAAACATAAAGATAGCTAGCGCTGCAGGCATGATGCTTGCAGCCGCTTCGACGGCTCAAGCCGAACCGCTCATCTACGGGTTTCAGGCGGAGCAGTTCGAATATCGAGACGGTGACAACGGCGAAAACGTCTTTGTCTGGGATTTCGATTTCGTCGTTGGAACAGACGAGTTGAAGTTAGTTTGGCGGAGCGAAGCTGAAATCGTGGAAGGGTCTGGCGACTTCGAAGGCTTGGAAAACCAGCTGCGGCTACAGTTCCCGATTTCGACTTTCTTTGACGGCGTTGTCGGTGTCCAGGCAAGTACACCCGACGGATTACCGGATCGGTATAATGCGGTGCTAGGCCTTAAAGGTCTTGCTCCTGGTTTCCTAGAGGTTGATGCTGACTTCTTTTTGTCCGATCATTCGTTCTTTCGATTTGAGGCGGAGTATGAGGGTCTAATTACCAATCGACTCATCTTGACGCCTAGCATCGAAGTAACGGTTCCCCTTGAGGATGATCTTGCTTATGATCAAGCTTCGGGTGGTGCAACAATCGAAGCTGGGCTGCGGCTGAGCTATGATTTGATTGATCGTTCCTTCTCACCTTACATAGGGGTTAACTACGAAAAGTCCTTTGGTGGGACGGCTGATCTTATTCGTGCAAGCGGAGAAGAAAACGGCGTTACCTCTATTGTTTTTGGGACGCGTCTGATGTTTTAACGCGAAACCGCCCCTTCTGAACGGAAGGGGCGGTTCAATCCGACTGTATCAACCGTCGGTCGCAAGTTGATCTAGGAAACAATCTGCATCTGTGCTGGAAAAGGAAGACTCAGATTCTACGCGATATTGACCTTCTCGTATCAAACTTCCTCGATTTCAGGTGAGCCTGCTCTCGGACTGAGAAAACTGTCGATGAAAAGAGGATACTTCAGCGACGAACATATCACTAGCACGAAAGTACACTGAAACTGCCGTTCTGAACTGCGATACTAAGGTACGCCCGTGCAAAATGGTGATTTTGGTCCCGAAAATCGACTGTATCCTCCAGACATGGCAGCCTGCTCATATGCAAAACCTATTTTCAGCCAACATGCCTGGCTTGCGGTTTGTGATAAATGTCATGGCTTTTAGCTTGGTCGCTCTAGTACCGGTCTTGCTGATTTATGTCATGCGTACGCCTGGATTTTCCTCAGCGTTGATGGACGGTGGGCCGGCGCTGTCGCGATTTCTCAGACAGGTTTTGACAAACGGGCTACCAGTTATCTTTATCGTTAACTACGTCGGCTTCTTCCTGTTTGCGGTGTTGAATGAGAAAGGCACCAATAGCCGTGATCCGGCGATATTCATTTTCTTCGATGTCGTAATTCGCGTCGCTCTATTTCTCGTTCTCCACGCCTTTATTTACGTGCTTTCCGCCGGTTGGTTCGGCTCATTTGGAGGCAGTCGGGCGACGGCTCTTTCAGTGGTTGCGCCCACACTGGCGCGGTCCGCTTTGTTTGAAAACATATCCGGGGTTTACCTGTATGCCACTTTGGTTAGTGCACTGCCGCTCTATGTTACGGCAGCCGGAAAGTCCCCAATTCTGAGACCTTTCATTGGTTTGTTTCCAAAAAGTATCGGCGCGGTTTCGGTTGCTCTGCTCGCTTTTTTGTTAGCCGCTGTGTGTCTGACGGCTATTGCAGCCGTCATCCTGCGTCTTCAGAGCTAGATTGCCGTCGCGCTCTCATGTAAGCGGGATGCGCGCCAAGCTTTGACTAGAGCCAGGATCCAGAGCCCCGCCAGAACGAAACTCCAAAGCGCGTTCCAACTCGCCATAGACAAGCTGAGGAACTCCCAAGCGACTTCGTCGCACATGACCAAGGCTGATGGTGCGGATGATGCAGAGGGCAGAAGGTCCGCAGCTGACAAGTTTGACATGTCAATACCAGAGCCTGTGCAAGATGTCGGACCCTCCCACCAACCCCGTTCGACGCCGGTATGAAACATCCCGATGCTCGCTGTCACGAACGCAGCGACAGCGCCTGCCATCAGTAGCAGTAAGATGGGCAAACCAACCAAGAGAAGCACGCCAATAGCGATGGCAATCGCGTGAGGGTACCGCTGCCAAATGCACATCGCGCATGGTGCGTAGCCCGCTGCCTGAAACAAGAAGGCGGGAGTGGACAGAACATGGGGGTCGTCGTCGGTGATCTGGCCTGTGCTAAGGTAAGCTCTTTGTATGGGGGGCTGCCATGGACGTACGGATTACAATCGAAACTACCTTCGACAACGGGGAGAAGCGCACTCATCAGCTTGACGGCATTTCTCGACCATACCGGGTGACCTGCCCAGACGGGATCGGGCTGCGCCTCGAGGATGGGAAAAGGATCCTCGAACAGATCCAGAGGGTAATCCTTTACGATCAGGTCGATGAGATCATT
>NZ_JAXGFU010000023.1:0-5817 GCF_041008815.1 Pseudophaeobacter sp. A-200-2
TGGTTGCGGGAGCAGGATTTGAACCTGCGACCTTCAGGTTATGAGCCTGACGAGCTACCGGGCTGCTCCATCCCGCGGAGATTGTTGGTTATGATCGTTAGAGAGATTTTTTGGTATTTACTAGGTTTGGCGGTGACCTACTCTCCCAGGGCTTAAGCCCAAGTACCATTGGCGCGACGGCACTTAACTTCCGGGTTCGGGATGGGACCGGGTGTTTTGCTCGTGCTATGACCACCAAACCAAGAAAATACCAACAAGCCTGGGGCTTGTTGGATTTTCTTGGTTAGCGGCAGGCAGGGTATTTGCAAAGCAAATACCCGTTGCCGCACCTGAGTTATGTCACGAAGACATTTCCACAAGCGCTAGGCTTATCTATCAACGTTTTGTCCAAGTTTCGTTTTGCTTTTTGGTGTTTACGAGACTGTCTGTTACTGGAACAGATCAAGCCTATCGGGCGATTAGTACCGGTCAACTGAATGCATTGCTGCACTTACATCTCCGGCCTATTGACGTGGTGGTCTTCCACGGCCCTCAGGGATACCTTGTTTTGAGGGGGGCTTCCCGCTTAGATGCCTTCAGCGGTTATCCTTTCCGATCATAGCTACCCTGCACTACCGTTGGCACGATAACAGGTCCACCAGTGGATCGTTCACCCCGGTCCTCTCGTACTAGGGGCAACTCCTCTCAAGTATCCTACACCCACGGCAGATAGGGACCGAACTGTCTCACGACGTTCTAAACCCAGCTCACGTACCTCTTTAAACGGCGAACAGCCGTACCCTTGGGACCTGCTCCAGCCCCAGGATGAGATGAGCCGACATCGAGGTGCCAAACACTGCCGTCGATATGGACTCTTGGGCAGTATCAGCCTGTTATCCCCGGCGTACCTTTTATCCGTTGAGCGATGGCCCTTCCACTCGGGACCACCGGATCACTATGGCCGACTTTCGTCTCTGCTCGACTTGTCAGTCTCGCAGTCAGGCTGGCTTCTGCCATTGCACTCAACGAGCGATTTCCGACCGCTCTGAGCCAACCTTCGCGCGCCTCCGTTACGCTTTAGGAGGCGACCGCCCCAGTCAAACTACCCGCCACGCAGGGTCCCGGATCCGGATAACGGACCGCGGTTAGACATCAAGAGTGCGAAGGGTGGTATCTCAAGGGAGGCTCCACCGGAACTAGCGTTCTGGTTTCGATGCCTACCACCTATCCTGCACATCACAATCCTGATGCCAGTGCGAAGCTGTAGTAAAGGTGCACGGGGTCTTTCCGTCTAACCGCGGGAAGCCTGCATCTTGACAGGCAATTCAATTTCGCTGAGTCGATGTTGGAGACAGCGGGGAAGTCGTTACGCCATTCGTGCAGGTCGGAACTTACCCGACAAGGAATTTCGCTACCTTAGGACCGTTATAGTTACGGCCGCCGTTTACCTGGGCTTCAATTCGGAGCTCTCACTCCTCCTTTTAACCTTCAGGCACCGGGCAGGCGTCAGACCCTATACGTCGTCTTGCGACTTCGCAGAGCCCTGTGTTTTTAATAAACAGTCGCCACCCCCTGGTTTGTGCCCCCGGATCCAAGTTGCCTTGAACCCGGGCCTCCTTCTCGCGAACTTACGGAGGTATTTTGCCGAGTTCCTTCAACATCGTTCTCTCAAGCGCCTTGGTATTCTCTACCAGTCCACCTGTGTCGGTTTAGGGTACGGTCTGATGGAGGGCTATTTCCAGGGACTGCTCAGCAGCCCAACCAATCCGATAAGGCTGAACTACAGTCGCAATCCGTCACATCCTCCTGGCCCAGGAATATTAACCTGGTTCCCATCGCCTACGCCTTTCGGCCTCGGCTTAGGGGCCGGCTTACCCTGCTCAGATTAGCTTTAAGCAGGAACCCTTGGACTTTCGGCGAGAGTGTCTCTCACACTCTTTGTCGCTACTCATGTCATCATTCTCGCTAGTGATCTCTCCACCGGATGGCTCACGCCCCGGCTTCATCGAAAGCCTCTTGTCTCCAATCTTCCCGAAGGAAGTAAGGAGACATGAGACTATGTCACACTACGCTCTGCTACCATGCACTATGTGCATCCTCGGCTTCGGCTCATGGCTTGAGCCCCGTTACATCTTCGCCGCAGGACAACTTATTTAGACCAGTGAGCTGTTACGCTATCTTTAAAGGATGGCTGCTTCTAAGCCAACCTCCTGGTTGTTTTGGTCGTCCCACCTGCTTTCCCACTTAGCCATGAATTGGGGGCCTTAGCCGGAGGTCAGGGTTGTTTCCCTCTCCACTACGGACGTTAGCATCCGCAGTGTGTCTGCCATCTAGTACTCCCGGGTATTCGGAGTTTGGTTAGGATCAGTAAGCCTGTGGGGCCCCATTACCCATCCAGTGCTCTACCCCCCGGGGTATTCGGATGACGCTCTACCTAAATAGATTTCGCAGAGAACCAGCTATCTCCGAGTTTGATTGGCCTTTCACCCCTAGGCACAGCTCATCCCGATCTTTTTCAACAGATGTGGGTTCGGTCCTCCAGTGCGTGTTACCGCACCTTCAACCTGGCCATGCCTAGATCACTCGGTTTCGGGTCTGATCCCACGAACTCATTCGCCCTATTAAGACTCGCTTTCGCTGCGCCTTCGCCTAGCGGCTTAAGCTTGCTCGTGAGACCAAGTCGATGACCCATTATACAAAAGGTACGCTGTCAGCCCTCAAGGGGCCTCCAACTGATTGTAGGCGTTCGGTTTCAGGTACTGTTTCACTCCCCTCGTCGGGGTGCTTTTCACCTTTCCCTCACGGTACTGGTTCACTATCGGTCAGTAAGGAGTACTTAGCCTTCGAAGGTGGTCCTCCGATCTTCAGACAGAATTTCACGTGTTCCGCCCTACTTAATACGTCCATCAAAGCTTCCTGTACGGGGCTATCACCCGCTATGGCTGCGCTTCCCAACGCATTCCAGTCACTTCTCTGGCTCGGCTGGTCCCCGTTCGCTCGCCGCTACTAAGGGAGTATCAATTGATGTCCTTTCCTCCGGGTACTTAGATGTTTCAGTTCCCCGGGTTTGCTCTTAAAACCCTATGTATTCAGGTTTTAAGTACCTGGTTCAGCAAGATATTGGCTACCGTGGTAACAATATCGAACTGTCAGGTGGGTTCCCCCATTCGGAAATTCATGGATCAAAGCCTATTCTCGGCTCCCCATGACTTATCGCAGAGTATCACGTCCTTCATCGCCTCTTACTGCCAAGGCATTCACCAAACGCCCTTCTCGCGCTTGATCTGGTCCAGAAAGAGACAGTCTTTGACAACTGTCGGATCCGGAAGCTGGTTCACAACCGGATCATCTGTCTCTGAACCAAAAAGCATACTTTCCCGCTCTTTCATCCTTATGCCTGTGATGTCGGTCGCAGGCGGACGAAAGAACAATGCATGATCGGGTAGATCATGCGGGTTAGTGTACTTGACTTGGACAACTCCGTCGTTTCGAACCGGCATACCAGAAGGCGTCTGAGGAAACATGACGTATCTTCCGGCTTGCTTCACCCCGAAGGGATCGGCACCAATCCGAGATCATCCCCACACTCGGGGCGATCAACGGTGTTGTTGATTTTTCTCTCTATACGATGTCAAAACTGCGTCCGATTGGACGGATAAGAACCACTTGCGGTGCTTATCGATCTAATCGGGGAATGGTGGGTCGAGGAGGACTTGAACCTCCGACCTCACGCTTATCAGGCGTGCGCTCTAACCACCTGAGCTACCGACCCATTCTAAATGGGGCCGATTGCAAAGTGGTGGAGCCTAGGAGGATCGAACTCCTGACCTCCTGAATGCAAATCAGGCGCTCTCCCAGCTGAGCTAAGGCCCCTTGCTGAACCTCAGGGGTCTGAGGCTCGACTGTCTGAAGAGATATGAGGACGGCTCGGTCCTGATGTTGACCGGCTTTGTTTGCCGATCTTCTGCTAAGTGATGCACGAGATTAGCAAGCTAATCTGACTAGCATCATCCTTAGAAAGGAGGTGATCCAGCCGCAGGTTCCCCTACGGCTACCTTGTTACGACTTCACCCCAGTCGCTGAGCTCACCGTGGTCCGCTGCCTCAAAAGTTAGCGCACGGCCTTCGGGTAAACCCAACTCCCATGGTGTGACGGGCGGTGTGTACAAGGCCCGGGAACGTATTCACCGCGTCATGCTGTTACGCGATTACTAGCGATTCCGACTTCATGGGGTCGAGTTGCAGACCCCAATCCGAACTGAGACATCTTTTGGGGATTAACCCATTGTTGATGCCATTGTAGCACGTGTGTAGCCCAACCCGTAAGGGCCATGAGGACTTGACGTCATCCACACCTTCCTCCCGCTTATCACGGGCAGTTTCCCTAGAGTGCCCAGCCGAACTGCTGGCAACTAAGGATGTGGGTTGCGCTCGTTGCCGGACTTAACCGAACATCTCACGACACGAGCTGACGACAGCCATGCAGCACCTGTCACTCGGTCACCGAAGTGAAAACCAGATCTCTCTGGCGGTCCGAGGATGTCAAGGGTTGGTAAGGTTCTGCGCGTTGCTTCGAATTAAACCACATGCTCCACCGCTTGTGCGGGCCCCCGTCAATTCCTTTGAGTTTTAATCTTGCGACCGTACTCCCCAGGCGGAATGCTTAATCCGTTAGGTGTGTCACCGAATAGCATGCTACCCGACGACTGGCATTCATCGTTTACGGTGTGGACTACCAGGGTATCTAATCCTGTTTGCTCCCCACACTTTCGCACCTCAGCGTCAGTATCGAGCCAGTGAGCCGCCTTCGCCACTGGTGTTCCTCCGAATATCTACGAATTTCACCTCTACACTCGGAATTCCACTCACCTCTCTCGAACTCTAGACCGATAGTTTTGGAGGCAGTTCCGGGGTTGAGCCCCGGGATTTCACCCCCAACTTTCCGATCCGCCTACGTGCGCTTTACGCCCAGTAATTCCGAACAACGCTAACCCCCTCCGTATTACCGCGGCTGCTGGCACGGAGTTAGCCGGGGTTTCTTTACCAGGTACTGTCATTATCATCCCTGGCGAAAGAGCTTTACGACCCTAGGGCCTTCATCACTCACGCGGCATGGCTGGATCAGGCTTGCGCCCATTGTCCAAGATTCCCCACTGCTGCCTCCCGTAGGAGTCTGGGCCGTGTCTCAGTCCCAGTGTTGCTGATCATCCTCTAAAACCAGCTATAGATCGTAGACTTGGTAGGCCGTTACCCCACCAACTATCTAATCTAACGCGGGCCGATCCTTCTCCGATAAATCTTTCCCCCGAAGGGCGTATAAGGTATTACTCACCGTTTCCAGTGGCTATTCCTTAGAGAAGGGCACGTTCCCACGCGTTACTAACCCGTCCGCCGCTCACTCCGAAGAGTGCGCTCGACTTGCATGTGTTAAGCCTGCCGCCAGCGTTCGTTCTGAGCCAGGATCAAACTCTCAAGTTGAAATGCGATTGCTCGCATATCCTTGACGTTCGAACCTCTGCACATCTTCATCAGGAGGCTAATCCTGATGAAAGTCTCTGTTTGTGTGCTTGGTTTCAAAAGAAACCGAAGCCGTACAAACAGTGAAGCTGACACCTTATCATCGCTCTACCGCTTCGCTACTTGAGAGCAGCATCATCGGCTTTGCTAAAGGCGCGATATACAGACGTTGATCCATCGAAATGAACCAAACCGCCCACATATCTCTTCAGTTATCTATCAATGTCAAAGAGCAACACCCAGCGGCCAAAACAAACAGATGCGCCAATCTCTCAGCGCGCCCGCCTGCCTCATCCTCAAAGATGCCTCAGTCTCTCCTGAG
>NZ_JAXGFU010000024.1:0-2636 GCF_041008815.1 Pseudophaeobacter sp. A-200-2
ACGCTTGAGCAATTTGAGGGCTCCGCGCCCGGCGCGCTTGCCCAATCAGACGACGGAGAATATGAAAACCAGACCCGCAGACTCTCGTTATGAATAAGGGAGCCTCGGGGGGCAGGTCACTCTACCCCGCCGTTGCCGCTGAAAGGGCTCGGCGCGTATGTGAGCACTGTCACTGCCATATGGGCCTGGCCTGCTATATTTATTGGTTTCCGACATCAAAAAACCTGCGACAGGTCCAGTCTGCTTGAAAGCCCACTGTGGCGAACCTCGGAAAGATGCACTCCAACTTAAACCACCGTCTAACCTGGGAGTTCGTGCCAAACTTTCGGATCGAGGCTGGCCGCAGCGAAAATCCCCCCCCAGAGGGCACCGGGGATTCCCGGACTCAATACGTCCTGACCTGCGAGGATGAGGCCCGGCACCGGGGTCTTTGCCTGAAGCGCGTCGCTTAGCACGCGTTCGGGTGTGACATCGATTCCGTAGAACCCACCATGGTGATGCCCCGTGATCGCTTCGGTCGAGAGTGGCGTCGAAAGAGTACGGAACACCACGAGCTTGGCGAGGTCAGGAAAATATGTTTCGAACTGCGCAAAGAGGGTTTCCTCGACCGCTTCCTTGAAGACCTGATAGTCCGCCCCTCGTGCGCCCGGCTCCAGATGGGCCCATTTTTCCACGACCGACCAATCGGTCCACGCCACGATTTCCCCGGCGAATTTCCGGGATGGGCCGGGATCGTGCGCGCGGTCCTTGAGCGACGCGAAAGAAACAAACATGCCCTCGGGCGGAGTGTCCGGTGCGTCGGCCCAGACGACATCGACCTTTCCGCCCGGGTATATCCAGTGGTTCGAGCGAGTCGCTCCGGCAGCCTCGATATCGCCCTCAAAGCCCATGAACAGACTGAAATGCGCAACCGAGTGAGGCAAGGTGTTGATTTCTTCAACCCAGTCCTGATGTCCACAGCCCTCGGGCAACAGACTATTTACCGTTTCCCGCGCACCGATATCAGAAATCACGGCTCCGGCGCGGATTTCCTCTCCCGCTGCCGTGCGCACCCCAACGACCCGCTCATTCTCGATGACCAGTGTTTCAACCCGTGTGTTCGCCCGTACTGCCCCCCCGGCTTTGGTGATCGTCGGCAGGATGTGCCGGGCAAAAGCCGCACCGCCGCCCACCGGATACCAGGCACCACTCTCCAGATAGGAGCCTGTGATCAGTGCGTGCATCGCAAAGCTTGCCTTACTGGGCCTGCCGCCGTGGTCGAACCATTGCGCGGCGAAAGCTGCAGCGAGGTCGGGGTTGTCGGTGATGTCGTCAATGACTTCCTGCGTTGTCCGCTTACACCATCGGTCGATGGCATGGCCGTGCCACCACTTCATCGCCGACCCGATGATCCCGGGCATGGCGCGTGTCGAAGTTACCGTAAACGCCGCCTGCCTGCCCTCTCTGAGCGCCGCGATCCAGGCCTCAATGGCCTTGGTTTCGTCCGGAAAGCGGTCTTTGAGATCGCGCTCCTGCGCCGCGAAGGGCCGCGATAGGGACAGCGGCGGGGCGTCGCCGATGTGCAGGTTATCATATACGGCCCCCATGGAGGTGAACTTGATCGGCGTATCCGAGAGCCAGTCGAGCATGTGGCGTTCACGATCTTCGGGCGCGACGCAGTTGAGGTAGTGGATACCCGCGTCCCAGGAGAAACCCTCCATGGAAAAGCTGTGGGTCAGGCCGCCGAGCGTCTGGTACTGCTCCAGCAAAAGCACCTTGTGCCCGAGCTTCGACAACGCGGCAGCTGCAGCCATGCCGCCCATACCAGAGCCGATGATGATGGCATCCCAGCCATTTTTGTCGGTGTCAGCCATATTCACTCTCCTGCGCATCGCAATGTTTCGCATGAAATGATCTGTCCAAGCTTATTGGTAACAGCGGCCCGCCAATCGCGATTTGATCGCGATCAATCCAGCGGAAGCGGCCTGTTTCTCATGTTCCCGAACCACCATTGCATGCGCGCAGGCTTGCGGGCAGCAAACGGATGCTTTGAGCAACGCTGACCGGTGCATCCGCTGCCATCGCGGTCAACCCCTGGCCGGGACAATACGCTTGTAGCCGCCGGTCAGCTTCATCACGAAGACCAAGAAGACCGGCGCGAAAATTACCCCGAACACGGTTTCCGAGATCATGCCACCTACGACTTTGATACCGATCGCACTCTGGCTCGCAGATGAGGGCCCGGTCGCGATTGCCATCGGAACCACGCCCATGGTGAAGGTCAACAGGATCGGCCGGAACCGCAGGCTGCCCAGACTTGAAGACTGGTTCGGCGGAGGCTCTTCGGGGATTGATTTCCAGTGTGCGGATGGAACCGGACGGATCTGCGGCTAGAGGTCACCGGATGCTTCTCGAGGGTAATCTGGCTGTTTATCTTTCGTTTAGACGACAACACCGCGGCTTCCCGCTGGCATGCCCCGACGTATCTTATAACGCACAACGCCGCCTCACAAGAGGCGGCGTTTTGCGTTATTTTTGGTTGCGGGAGCAGGATTTGAACCTGCGACCTTCAGGTTATGAGCCTGACGAGCTACCGGGCTGCTCCATCCCGCGGAGATTGTTGGTTATGATCGTTAGAGAGATTTTTTGGTATTTAC
>NZ_JAXGFU010000025.1:0-2388 GCF_041008815.1 Pseudophaeobacter sp. A-200-2
CGGGCAGCGGTGGTGGATTTCACCAGACGGTTCGGCACCCGGATCACCCGCGGCTGGCCGTTGAGTTCGAAGAACACCTTCACCTCGCCGTTCTCATCGGTCTCGCCGATGGCCTGCAGGCGGATCTCCAGCGTCTTGCCGGGGTCGATCTCGGCCGAGATTTCCTCGCCCGGTTCCATCCCGTAAAAGAACGCCCGCGTCGGCAGGCTGCGCACCGGGCCGTACTGGCGATGGCGGCCCATGTAATCGAGGAACACCTTGGGATACATCAGGTAGCCATTCAGATCCTCGTCATCGACTGCCTTGCCTTCCAGCTGTTGCGACAGCTCGGCGCGGGTGGCTTCCAGATCGACAGGCTCCAGATGCTTGCCGGGGCGCTCGAGGTTGGGCTTTTCGCCCTTCAGCACCTTGTCCACGATGCCCGCCGGGAAGCCGCCCGGCGGCTGGCCGAGGTTGCCGCGCAGCATGTCGACAACGGAATCGGGGAAGGAGAGATCGGTCTCAGGGTCCTCCACCTCTGCGCGGGTCAATCCCTGGGAGACCATCATCAGCGCCATGTCTCCGACCACTTTCGACGATGGCGTCACCTTGACGATATCGCCGAACATCTGGTTCACATCCGCATAGGTCTGGGCGACCTCGTGCCAGCGCTCCTCCAGCCCCAAGGAGCGCGCCTGCGCCTTGAGGTTGGTGAACTGGCCACCCGGCATCTCGTGCAGGTAAACTTCCGAGGCCGGGGCCTGAAGGCCGCTTTCAAAGGCCGCGTATTGCGCCCGCACCTGTTCCCAATACGCGCTGATCTCGCGGATCTTGGCGATATCCAGCCCGGTGTCGCGGTCGGTGTTGCGCAGCCCTTCGACGATCGACCCCAGGCAGGGCTGCGAGGTGCCGCCACTGAACGCATCCATCGCTGCATCCACCGCATCGACACCCGCATCGGCGGCAGCCAGAATGGTCGCCCCGGCGATGCCGGAGGTGTCATGCGTGTGGAAGTGGACCGGCAGGCCGACCTCTTCCTTCAGCGCCTTCACCAGCTGGCGCGCGGCGGCGGGTTTGAGGAGCCCCGCCATGTCCTTGAGGCCCAGAATATGGGCGCCTGCGGCTTCCAGATCCTTGGCCATGCCGACGTAGTATTTGAGGTCATACTTGGCCCGGTCCGGGTCCATGATATCGCCGGTATAGCAGATGGTGCCTTCGCAGATCTTGCCGCTCTCCACCACCGCATCCATCGCGACGCGCATGTTCTCCACCCAGTTGAGGCTGTCAAAGACCCGGAAGACATCGACGCCGGTACTGGCCGCCTGCTTCACAAAGGACTGCACCACGTTGTCCGGGTAGTTGGTATAGCCCACCCCGTTGGAGGCGCGCAGCAGCATCTGGGTCATCACGTTGGGCATCGCCTCGCGCAGGTCCCGCAGCCGCTGCCAGGGGCATTCCTGCAAGAAGCGATAAGCCACATCAAAGGTGGCCCCGCCCCAGCATTCCACCGAGAACAGCTGGCTGAGGCTTTGCGCATAGGCGGGCGCTACGCGGATCATGTCGATCGAGCGCATGCGGGTGGCGAGCAAGCTCTGGTGGCCATCGCGCATGGTGGTGTCGGTCAGCAGAAGCTGCCGCTGCGCCTTCATCCAGTCGGCCACGGCCTGGGCGCCCTTCTGCTCCAGAAGGTTGCGGGTGCCATAGGGCAGGGCGCCGGTCTCGACCTTCGGCGGGCGCGGATCCTTCAGACCCGCTTTCGGCTCGGCGCGGCCCTCGGTCTCCGGGTGACCGTTCACCGAGATGTCGGCGATATAGGTCAGCACCTTGGTGCCGCGGTCCTGGCGCTTGGCGAAATTGAACAGCTCCGGCGTCTCGTCGATGAACTTGGTGGTGTATTCATTGCTGAGGAAGGTCGGGTGCTTCAGCAGGTTCTCGACAAAGGCGATATTGGTGGAGACCCCGCGCACCCGGAATTCGCGCAGCGCCCGGTCCATGCGGGCAATCGCCTTTTCCGGGGTCGGTGCCCAGGCGGTGACCTTGGTCAGAAGGCTATCGTAATAGCGGGTGATCACCCCGCCCGCATAAGCGGTGCCGCCATCCAGACGAATGCCCATGCCGGTGGCCGAGCGATAGGCGGTGATGCGGCCATAGTCAGGGATGAAGTTGTTGAGCGGATCCTCGGTCGTCACACGGGTCTGCAGCGCGTGACCGTTGAGGCGGATCTCGGACTGATCGGCCTTGCCGGTGGCCTCGGCAATGCTCTTGCCCTCGGCGATCAGGATCTGCGCCTGCACGATATCGATGCCGGTGACTTCCTCGGTGACGGTGTGCTCCACCTGCACCCGCGGGTTCACCTCGATGAAGTAGAACTTGCCGGTTTCCATATCCATCAGGAATTCGACGGTGCCG
>NZ_JAXGFU010000026.1:0-1661 GCF_041008815.1 Pseudophaeobacter sp. A-200-2
GGAGAGACCTATTCTTGACGGCAGAGCCCGTCTGGGCAAATCTGACAGGGCATCCGGTTCGCCGGATGCCCCATGATCTGCTGACCTAAGCAGCCAGATTTTCCCGACGTAGGACGTTATCACTGACAATGCAAGCAGGTTTTCCGTAGATCCGGACGAGCGCGTCCAACTCCCGGGCAACGCGCTCACCTGAAATGCTGGTGTCTGCCGCCAGGCACAGGTTTTCCCGGCAGCAGTCGTCATTCACGGCCAGGATGCGAAACTTCCGCGACGCGCCGAAGCTGTCTGCCAGGAAATCCAGGGACCAGCGCTGGTTGGGCTGTGTGGCTTCGGGCATCGGCGTTCTCGAGCCTCGGGCGCGTTTGCGGCCCCGCCGCCGTTTCACTGCAAGGCCCTCCTCCCGGTAGAGGCGGTAAAGCTTTTTGTGGTTCATGATCATGCCTTTTCGCTCAAGCAGCACGCCGATCCGCCGGTAGCCGAACCGGCGGCGTTTGCCAGCGATCTCCTTCATCTCCTGGCGGATCTCAGGATGGTCGGGCGGGCGTTCGCGCCGGACCGTCTTGGGGTCGACACCGACAAGCCGGCAGGCCCTGCGCTACGAGATGTCATGATCCCGCATTGCATTGAGCGCTGCCTCTCGCCGCTCCTTCGGTGTCGTCAGCTTTTTCCCAGCAGGTCTTTCAAAACCACGTTGTCGAGCATCGTGTCTGCCAGCAGCCGCTTCAGCTTGGCATTCTCATCTTCCAGCGCCTTCAGCCGCGCAGCCTCCGATACCTCCATGCCGCCATACTTGGACTTCAGCTTGTAAAAGGTCGCCGGGCTCAGGCCGTGCCGACGGCACACCTCCGCTGTCGGCATCCCGGCTTCCTGCTCTTTGATCATCCCGATGATTTGCGCCTCGGTGAAACGGCTCTTACGCATTCGTCTGCTCCTACATAGGTTGGGCAGACTCTACTTCATGGTGAGGGATTTTGCGGGGGGCAGGTCAAGCCCCATCGCATTCGAGAGAAAGGCCCGGAAAGTGAGCTAAACGCTCTCCACTAAATCAGGGCAAGTCCAGCCATCGTCAGCTCCGCCATAGACGACTTTGCCAAGGTTGCTCTCTTGCGCGCCTTCGAGAAGGAGCATCGATTGCTAGCCGCGGTCGATCACATCGCGCAAAGGCACGCGAGAAGCAAAGGCCCCATGACAGCCGAATCTCGCAATTAAAGGCAAAACTCAATGCCGAAAGCGTCTCGTCTCAGATTTAAGGGAAACGCGACACCTCCAGCCGGGAAGGCGACAGTCCCGTCCTGCCAGAACTTCTGAACCAGCTCCCGGACGACGAAGACATCGACACCGTGACCGCAGATGGCGCCTACGGCACCCGCCGCTGCCACAGTGCCATCATGGCACGCGGTGGCACGGCTATCATCCCGATCCGCAAGAATGGCCGAGCGTGGAAGGAGGATTGCCCAGCCGCCCGGGCCCGCAACGAAACCCTGCGCGCCACACGTCACTACGGCCGGGCGTTCTGGAAACGATGGACGGGATACCACATCCGCAGCCGTGTAGAAGCCAGGATGCGCTGCCTCAAGGCTTTCGGCGAGCGCATCGCCGCGAGAGACCCAGATAGCCAAACCGCTGAAATCCACATCCGCGTCGCACTCATCAACCGCTTC
>NZ_JAXGFU010000027.1:0-1635 GCF_041008815.1 Pseudophaeobacter sp. A-200-2
AACGTCCTACGTCGGGAAAATCTGGCTGCTTAGGTCAGCAGATCATGGGGCATCCGGCGAACCGGATGCCCTGTCAGATTTGCCCAGACGGGCTCTGCCGTCAAGAATAGGTCTCTCCCATAGCAAACACAAGGTACGCACGATGGCGGCCTTCACCGTCCTTAAGACGAGATCCGAAATCCCAAGCAGAAAGCCCAAACATTATCTACGAGGTCAGCGAACTGCCTCCACGGCTCTTGTCAGAGAGAGGTCTTTCCGCCTGGGCTCGCCCCCTCAAAGAAGGGGCGATAGGGATCGCCATGTTTGACCACGGCGTGTACGGTGCGCGCCATCTTGGCCGCGATCGCGGTGTAGGCCTTGCGACGCAGGTGAGCATTGTGTCGATCCTTCGAGATATAGCGTTCGAACTTGTCCCGGAAGCTGTTGGTTCGCTTGAGGACAGCGGTCTGACCGGCCATCCAGAGCGTACGTCGAAGCCGGGCATTGCCGTACTTCGAGATTTTGCTCTGACCGCGGAACATGCCGGACTGGACGGTGGCGAGGTCCATCCCGCAGAACTTCAGGAACTGGCGGTGATGCCGGAACCGGCGCAGATCACCGGCTTCGGCCAGGATGGTCATGGCATTGATCGGGCCGATGCCTGGGATGGTCGTCAGAAGCTGGTAGTCGGGGTGATCGGAAAGCAGCTCGACGGCCCGGGCCTCGATCTCGTTGCGCTGGCGGATCAGGCTGCGCCCCTCGGCCAGCACAAGGCGGAACATGCGGATGGCGTCAGAAGCCGGATGCACAGGCAGTCCTATGGAGTCGACGGCCGTGGCGTAAATATCTGAAAGCAAGAGTTCTTTGGAAACCTTACGGCCGACCACCTGCCAAGCATCAGCAATAAAAGCATCCCGGCTCATGGCCGAGATCATGTGCGGTGTCGGATACTTCTCCAGGAATGCCAGGAACCAATCGGTCCGCGAACTGCGATGGAAGCGCTCGGCTTCGGGAAAATACAGTGGAAGGTAATGCGTCAGGATGCGGTGCCACAGCTCTGTCTTCGAGCGCGAGACGATCTCGTGGGTTTTGGACAGTTCCTGGATGTCGGCCGTGCCGGTGACCAGTGGATCATGGAAGAACTGCACGGCGCCGATCTCCAGCATGTGCAGGATGACCTGGGCATCCTTCGGATCGTTCTTGTCCCAACTGTTGTGCAAGGCCTCCCGCGTTCGGGCCAGACCGACGGAGGAGATCAGCTTCAGCTCGAACCCCGCCTGGCCGAGATGGTGCGCCAACGTCCGGTGGTAATTGCCGGTTGCCTCGAACCCGATCAGAACCGGTAAGTCGTAGCTGGCGAGGGCCGCAGATAGCCGCTGGAAGTCTTCCAGCGTGTTCATGACTGTCAAACGACGGCGGCGTTTCTTGCCCGGAATGCCGATCAGCACCTCGTGCCGATGCTTGGAAATGTCGATGGCGACCAGCAAGGTCGAAACGGTAGAATGGGTGGCGGTCATAGCCGATCTCCTCAGCGGTGTGGTTTACGCAAAACCACTGTTGAGACCTGAGACCCGGTTATGGCCACCCGCTGCGCTATTTTGGGGCTGCGCGCGTGGCCATAACCTCTCAGCGGCGCTTCTTCCCGACGTGCTACGG
>NZ_JAXGFU010000028.1:0-1183 GCF_041008815.1 Pseudophaeobacter sp. A-200-2
CGAGAAAGCCGCGTATGCCCGGATTGCGCCTCGGTTCGTGCCATTCATGACTATCGCACGCGCGATCTCGACACGCTCTTTGGGCGGGTTCGGGTCAAAGCCGCGCGCTTGCGCCGCTGTTCGTGTGATGCCAGGTCAGCGGCGATGCCAGGCGGACCTATTTCTCCGCTGGCCTATTTCTTTCCTGACCGGGCTACCCCGGAGCTGCAGCGGCTCCATGCGGAACTCGGGTCCCGGCATTCCTTTCGCGAAGCCGCGCGGCTGATGAAAAGCTTCCTCCCCTGCCATCCGCCCCATCACACCACGGTGCGTGACCGGTTGGGAAGAGTAGCCGCGGGGCTCGAGAAAAGTCGAAGGGCATCAGGCGATCCCGCTGAAGCACTTCCCAAAGGGGGTTTGACGGTTTTTCTGGACGGTGCGCATATCCGCTGTCGACCGGAGTATCAGCAGCGACACCTGGATCTTGTGGTCGGTAAGATTGAAAGTCGCAATATGTGCCGACGATTTGGCTTGGTCGCCAATGCGACGGCATCGCCAGGCAGCCGGATGCGAGAAGAGCTGTCAGACTTTGGATGGAAGCCGGGCCGTCTGTTGACGGTAATCTCTGATGGCGAGCTTGCTCTCCCGAACCTCATACGGAATGCCATGGGTGGCGACGGCCAGGTGAAGCATATCCTCGACTGGTGGCACATCTCGATGCGTATTCGACATGTCGAGGCCGCCGTTCAGGGTCTGGTCCAGATACCGGGATTCACTGGAATTCCGGTGCTGTTCCAGCGCCCCGCGAAAAGCCTTCGCTGGTGGCTGTGGCATGGCAGAGCACGGGTCGCGGAAACTTATCTGAAAGGGCTCATGCACGATTGCACCCGCCTTGCGGAAGAACCTTTGGCTGTCCGCACCGCTGCCGCTCGTGTGCAGGCCCGATGCGGGACACTGTACACCTATCTCGCGAACAACATGGAATCCCTTGTCGACTATGGCCGACGGTACCGTAACGGGCTGCCCATCTCGTCATCTCGTGCCGAAGGATCAGTCGATGACATTGCCAATGCCCGCATGGGAAAGCGCAGAAGGATGCGGTGGTCGCCCAAAGGGGCTCACCGAGTAGCCGTCACAAGGGCCGCAGTTCTCGATGGTCGGCTGACCGTCGCAAACAGAAAACGCGCCGCATGACCCCCATGTT